>NZ_JBARCR010001085.1:0-3298 GCF_049794275.1 Trebonia sp. | reverse complement strand
GGTGTGCGGTGCGGCCGCCGGGCTCGGCGCGTTGCGAGTGCCGGGGGGCACCGAGTCCGGGCCGGTGGCCGCCGCCCTGGCGGCCGTCGTGCGCTCGGCGAACAGCACGTAGTGGAAGATCAGGAACCGCAGCAGGAACGTGAAGCAGTTGGCCAGCAGCCAGATGAAGTCGACCCACAGCACGTGCTTGACGCCGGTCAGGCCCAGCCACGACGCCGAGTGGTAGGCGAACTTCACTGCCAGTGTGAGGATCACGATCACTACGGCGGAGATCACCCAGAACGGCACGGTCTCCCTGAGCACGTCCGGCTTGCCCTTGCGCTCCCACGCCCACCGGCTCAGCACGTAGCTGACCACGGCGCCGCAGAACCAGCTCACCAGCGCGGCCGGCGTCGACGTCATGTGGAACACGCCGTTGCACAAGGTCAGCGCGATTTCGGTCACGGTCAGCGAGACGGCTGCCACGACGACGAATCGCGTGAAACGCACACCTACCTTGGAGCGGAGCTTCCCCCACAGCCGATTATCCGCGAATGCCATGGACTTCCTCATGTTGGGAACCGACGATTACCCAGGAAAACAGCACAGAAACCGCAGGCCCTACGACACATCCCGCCAGGCCCGATGAGCTGACCGGCGCCAACGGCAATGCTTCGGTCACGCGTACCAATAGCACGTTACCCTGTAACGGGAGGTGACGGTATGAAGATCCTGGTACTAGGCGGAGACGGGTACCTGGGCTGGCCAACGGCGCTGCACCTGTCGGAGCACGGTCACCAGGTGGCTGTCGCCGACAACTTCGCGCGCCGGCACTATGACGACGAGCTCGGCGTGGAGAGCCTGGTCCCGATCGAGCCGCTCCGGGTCCGCATCGCCGCCTGGAAGGAAATCACCGGCAAGGACATCGGCTGCTATGTCGGCGACCTCTGCGACCCGGTGTTCGCCTACCGGATGATCAGTGACTTCCGCCCGGACGCGGTGGTGCACTACGCCGAGCAGCGCGCCGCGCCGTACTCGATGATCGACCGCGGTCACGCGGTCTACACCCAGTCGAATAACGTGCTCGGCACCCTCACGCTGCTGTACGCCATCGCCGAGATCGATCCCCGCATCCACCTGGTCAAGCTCGGCTCGATCGGCGTGTACGGCACGCCGAACATCGACATCGAGGAAGGCTGGCTGGACATCGAGTACAACGGGCGCAGGGACCGGGTCATGTTCCCCAAGCGCCCCGGCTCGTTCTACCACCTGTCCAAAGTGCACGACGCGCACAACATCGAGTTCGCCTGCCGGATCTGGGACCTGCGTGCCACCGACCTGAACCAGGGCGTGGTCTACGGCCAGCAGACGCCGGAGACCGCCCGCGACGACAGGCTCGCGACCAGGTTCGACTACGACGCGGTGTTCGGCACGGTGCTGAACAGGTTCGTGATCGAGGCGGTCATCGGCCACCCGCTCACCGTCTACGGCACCGGCGGCCAGATCCGCGGCCTGATCGATATCAGGGACACGGTGCGGTGCATCCAGCTCGCCTGCGAGAACCCGGCCAACAAGGGGGAGTTCCGGGTCTTCAACCAGATGACCGAGTCGCTGTCGGTCCGGGAGATCGCCGACACGGTGGCGAGTGCCTACCCAGGCGAGGTCACGATCGAGGAACTGGACAACCCGCGGGTCGAAGCGCCCGAGCACTACTACAAGGTCGCGCACACCAAGCTCGTCGACCTCGGCCTCGACCCGCATCTGCTGTCCGACACGCTCATCGAGTCGCTGTTCGAGATCACCAAGCGGTACGCGCACCGGGTCCGCCCAGAGGCGCTCCGCCCCACCGTCAACTGGCGCTCCCCGTCATCGAGCTGACGCGGAACACCTGCCACCGCAGGCCGCGGCGCTTAGGGACGAGCGTGGCCTGCTCCCGGCGGACCTTCGCCACCAGCCGGTAGCGTGCCGCGGCCCGCAGCCGGTCGTTCTCGATAGCGGCCAGGGTGTGTGTCGGGAAGTACAGCATGACGCTCTCCTCGTCATCGAAGGCCGCCGCGGTCCGGCTGGCCCCTTCACTGTGACGACGGACGACTGGCGCCGAAATCGACACGCTAATAGGCGCCAGGGGAAGCGAATGCCTGCCGGATGCGGGCGATCACGAGTTCTGGTGTCTTGAAGAGCTCGCGCCAGGTGAAGTGGACGACCTTGTAGCCCGCGTCGCGCAGCAGGCGGTCCCGCTGGAACTGCGCGATCAGGTCCTTGTCGGCGGCGTACTTAGCCAGCCCGTCGGCTTCGACGATCACCCGGTGCGCGCGCCAGAAGAAGTCGACGAGGAAGGCGTGCGCCGGCAGGTGGATGGTGACCTGGAGCTCTGGCGGGTCAAGCCCGGACTCGTCGAAGACGACTCGTGCCGCCGACTCCAGCGCCGATCCGGCGCGCTCATCGGCGAACGAGACCACCCGGCGAGCCTGCCGGACGCCCGGCCAGCTGACGCACGAGTCCAGGATCTGACGCAGCTCCGGCTTCGCGGCCCTCTCCGCGTGCAACGCCGAGTCCGCCACTACGACCGCATCCACGAACGGCAACGTCCGCGCGAGATCAACAACAGTCCGCGCGGCCGTCGTGACCGGCAGGTTATACAGCCTGGTCACATGCTCGGCCGGAAGGTCCGCGGAGTGGAAAGTAACCCCAGCGGACGCCGGCCTTTTCCAGTGCCTATCCGCCGGAAGGGTTACCGTCACGGTCTCGCTAGGCGGCGATTCCAATAGGTCCAGCCGGTGAAGTACGGCGGCAGAGTGGTAGCTCGCGACGGCATCGCGGCCGACCCACGTCCGGACGGCGATGACGCTGAGGACGTGGTTGCGAACCGGATCGTCCTTCGCCCAGTCCGCCGCGCTCCTGGTCGCGTAGGTTCCCTGCCTGATCCGGACCAGGTCGCCGGAGCTCGTTAGTGTGCGCAGCATCTTGGGTGAGACACCAGCAGCACGCCACCCTTGGCTCGTCATGACCCGGCTCTTACTGAGAGCATCCAAGACATTACGTTCAGCCACATTCTAATAATGACAAACCCATGGCGGAAATGCGACTTCGTATCACTTTTGGCCCTAATCCTCATCTTCGTATCACTTTTAGCCCTTTTCGTGTCCGATTTGTCGGGATTTAAGGGCGATAAGTGAGGTTCTGGCCCGTATTTCGTGACGGTAGCGAGCCTGTGTGGCTGGTGTAACGATCAGGGGTGTTTTGGGTCGTGGCCGGTGTGTTGTTTTGAGGGGGCAAGGGGCTCCTGGTAGGGCGGCGGTTGTCTACGCCAGCCGTCTTC
>NZ_JBARCR010001084.1:0-1994 GCF_049794275.1 Trebonia sp. | reverse complement strand
CAGCAGCGGCGCCGGGCACCCCGCGGTCACCGGCACGCCGGGCGCGCCGGCGAACGACGCCACCGCCAGCGCGTTCGCCGTGGTCTTCGCCAGCCCCACGTTGCCGGCCACCGTGGTGATCCCGGTGAACTCGATCCCCGGGTGCCCGATGGCGAACGCGATCGCCAGCGCGTCGTCGATGCCGGGGTCGCAGTCGAGAATGACTCTGGTGCTCATGGTGCTGATAGCCTCTCACAGACAATGGACGAGGGAGGCCACCCGCCATGCACCAGCCGCCTATCCCGCAGATCGAGGCGACCGACCCGGAGATCGCGGGCCTGATCAACGGCGAGGCGCGCCGCCAGTCAGAGAAGATGCGGCTCATCCCGTCGGAGAACTACGTGTCGCTCGCCGTGCTTGAGGCGTGCGGCACGGTGCTGACCAACAAGTACTCAGAGGGTTACCCGGGCCGGCGGTACTACGAGGGCCAGCAGTTCATCGACCCCATCGAGACGATCGCGATCGAGCGGGCGCAGGCGCTGTTCGGGGTGGACCACGCGAACGTGCAGCCGTACTCGGGGTCGCCGGCGAACCTCGCGGTCTACCTGGCGTTCGCGCAGCCTGGCGACACCATCATGGGGATGGCGCTGCCGATGGGCGGCCACCTCACGCACGGGGCCGCGGTGTCGGTCGCCGGCCGCTGGTTCCGGCCAGTGCAGTACGGCGTGCGGCGGGACACGGGCCGGATCGACTTCGACGAGGTGCGCGACCTGGCGCTGCGCGAGCGTCCCAAGGTCATCTTCGCCGGCGGCACCGCGGTGCCGCGCACGATCGACTTCCCGGCGTTCGCCGAGATCGCCGCGGAAGCGGGCGCGGTGCTCGTCGCGGACATCGCCCACATCGCGGGCCTGATCGCGGGCGGCGCGCACCCCTCGCCGGTCGGCTACGCGCCGGTGATCACGACGACCACGCACAAGACGCTGCGCGGCCCGCGCGGCGCGATGATCATGACGGACGCGGAGCACGCGTCGCCGATCGACAAGGCGGTGTTCCCCGGCCTGCAGGGCGGCCCGCACAACCACACGACCGCGGCTATCGCGGTGGCGCTCCACGAGGCGGCGGCCCCGTCGTTCCGCGCGTACGCCGCCCAGGTGGTCGCCAACGCCGCGGCGCTCGCCGCGGCCCTGCAGGAGCGCGGGTACGACCTGGTGTCCGGCGGCACCGACAACCACCTGCTGCTCGTGGACCTGACCTCGAAGGGGATCGGCGGCAAGCCGGCCGCCAAGGCCCTGGACCGGGCCGGCATCGAGCTGAACTTCAACACGGTCCCGTTCGACACGCGGCGCCCGTTCGACCCGTCAGGCATCAGGCTCGGCACCCCGGCGATCACCACCAGGGGCCTGACCGAGCAGCACATGCCCCTGCTCGCGGCCTGGATGGACGAGGCGATCACCGCCGCCGCCAAGGACGACGAGGGCCCCCTGGAGCGCATCGCCGCCGAGATCCGCGACCTCCTCACGGCCTTCCCGGCCCCCGGCTGGTCCGCCCAGCCGTAGCCCGCCCCGCTCGCCCGCTCGCGAGCCGGTTACGCTATGAAGCCGAGTAACAGCAGCACCATAAGATATATTTGACCACGTGTTCGATTGAACTTATATTCGAACTCATGGTTCGGGTGTACGGGGAGCCGGTCGAGGTGCAGGCGAGAGCCGATGGTCGCCCGGCCCGGTTCGTGTGGCGCGGCAGGCTCTACGCGGTGCGGTCGATCGCCGGGCACTGGGTGGTCAACAGAGAGTGGTGGCGGGAGCGCGACGTGCCCGCGCAGCCCGAACTGGAGTTCTGGCGAGTGGAGGCGTCCGCGGGACAGGGGACGTCGGCGGGCAGCTACGAGCTGCGCCGCGACGTGGCGGCCGGCGCCTGGACCCTGTCCCGGGTCGCGGATTGACCGCGACCGGCCCGGTCACCGGGTTCGCGCACCTGCACGTCGCGTCGTCGTACTCGCTGCGCTACGGCACGGC
>NZ_JBARCR010001083.1:0-2114 GCF_049794275.1 Trebonia sp. | reverse complement strand
CTATCGGGGACCCGTGGGACCCGGCCGCGCGTCCGGCGGTCATCGCCGCCGGCGCGGTGACCCTCCGTCAAGACCGCACGGCAGGCACCGCGTCGTTCCCGCTGCACTGGCGGGACCCGGCGCGGGTCGGCCACGCCGGCGGCATGTACCAGGTGATCCCCGTCGGGATCTTCCAGCCGTCCGGCGACGCCCCGTGGAACGAGGCGAATGACTTCGACCTGTGGCGCGGCATGCTCCGCGAGTTCGCCGAGGAACTGCTCGGCGCCGACGAGGACCACGGCAGCGAGCGCGCCCCCATCGACTACGACCGATGGCCGTTCGCCAGGGCGATGACGGACGCGCTGCGCGACGGCCGCATCCGTGCGTACTGCCTCGGCCTCGGCGCCGACCCGCTCACGTTCGCGCTCGACCTGCTCACGGCGGTGGTGATCGACGCGCCGCTCTACGACGAGCTGTTCGGCGAGCTGGCGGAACGCAACGCCGAAGGCACCGTCCTGAAGCCCCGCCCCTTCGACGAGGCGACGATCGACGAGCTGACCACGCACGAACCGGTTCAGGCCGCCGGCGCGGCCCTGCTACAACTGGCGATCGCGCACCGCGGGCTGCTACTCAGTGGCTTACTTCGGGGCTTATCAGCCGCGCTCGCGCCACTCGGCCAGGTGCGGCCGCTCGGTCCCGAGCGTGGCGTCCGTCCCGTGCCCCGGATAGACCCAGGTGCTGTCCGGCAGCCGGTCGAAGACCTTCGTCACCACGCCTTCGTACCACCCTGGGGACGCCTTGATGATGTCGGGTGAGGCCGGGTCAGGCGCCCTTAGAACGTGGGCTGAGAATACTCATCCCGGGCGCGCGGAGTGGGGCTACCTTCTCCGTGCCCGGTGGTCCTGACCCCGTTGTCCCGGATAGCGCCGCCCTGGTTGGGTAAGCCTATGGCGGTTACCTGGCTGCGCCTGGAGGCGCGACGGCGATGGCGGTCGCTGGTCGTGGTCGCGCTGCTTGTCGCGCTGACCGTCGGGACGGTCCTCACGGCGGTCGCGGGGGCGCGCCGCGGGGAGAGCGCCTTCGACCGGCTGTGGGCTGTCACGCTCCCGGCCACCATCACCGTGGTGCCCAACCAGCCCGGCTTCGACTGGTCCGCGATCGAGTCGCTGCCCGAGGTCAGTGCCACCACCCTGTTCGTCGTCCAGGACGGCGAGCTGATCACCGGAACCGGGCCTGACGGCAGCTTCAGCAGCGACAACCTGGGCTTCCCGCCGGGGGGACCGGGCGCGCTGCACGCCGTCGAACGGCCGGTGGTGCTGGCGGGGCGGATGTCGGTCGACAGCCGGGCCGACGAGGTGGTGGCCAGCGCGGAGTTCATGTCCGAGCACCACCTGCGGGTCGGCGCCCCGCTGACCATCCACCTGCCGTCGCCCGCGCAGGCAGAGCAGAGCTTCGACCCGACGAGCGCGCAACCGAAGGGACCGCTGGCCCAGGTCCGCATCGTCGGGGTGGTCCGCTCCCCGTTCTGGCTCGACGGGCCGGGTTCCGGCGGGGGAGTGCTGCCGACCTACGCGTTCACGCAGAAGTACAGCCAGTACCTCTTCGGCAGCGACCTGGCCCGTACCTCGGTTTACGTCAACGCGCTGATGCGGCTGAACGGCGGCGAGGCGGCGATCCCGGCGTTCAAGGCCGACCTGGCCCGGGTGACCCACCGGTCCGACATCGACGTCTGGGACAACTACCAGAAATTCGGCGGGCCGGTGAAGAAGGCCACCAGCTACGAGGCGGCGGTGCTGCTCGCCTTCGGCCTCGCCGCCCTGCTGGCGGCGCTGTTCCTGGTCGGCCAGACGGTAAGCCGGTACGTCGCCGACAGCGCCGAGGACCTGCGCGTCCTGCAGGCCCTGGGGCTGACCAGGCGGAAAGCGGTCGTCTGCGCCGGGATCGTGCTCGGCCTGGCGGCGGTAGCCGGCGCCGTCATCGGCGTGGCGGCGGCGCTGACCGCCTCGCGGTGGATGCCGATCGGCCTCGCCGCCTACGCCGAGCCGCACCCCGGGTTCAGCGCGGACTGGCTGGTGCTGGCGGTCGGCGGGGCGGTCGCGGTGCTCCTCGTCGCCGGCGGCACCGCACTGCTCACC
>NZ_JBARCR010001082.1:0-4617 GCF_049794275.1 Trebonia sp. | reverse complement strand
ATATCAGCGCACAGCTGGACTTGAATGTCGAATTCAAAGGGGCGTTCACGCAGTTCGGCTACCAGGGCCGGGCGGAATACCTCCGGTGCCGACGCCAGATCGGGAGTATGCCGGGCAACCCTGCTGGCGAACTCGGGCACTGGGGCAATACGGATCTTGGCAACGTAGTCACCGTGCCGGACTGCGCCCATCGTCCAGTAGTTCGATAGCAGCAGGTTCACGGGGCGGATCTGCGCAAGGCTGACGAACGCGAAAAGCTCCTCCCAGGCCCACTGGTCCTCATCTAGGGTCCCCTTTCCCGTTACCCACTCACGGAAGAAGCGATGCTGGCCTTGGCGCCCCTGAGAGAAGTACTGTCCTGCCTCGATGAACAGGTCTTTGATGAACAGATAGTGCTCGACGGTGTTGCAGAAGAAGACGGGCGTTGATGGTGGCGTAGTCGAAGGTGCCGGTATCAGGCTCGTCCTCCAGAAGGACCGGGCCGTTGATGTCGAAGATCTTCAGGGCCATTCCCACCACCGGGCCGAGTAGCACGTCGGGTCCAGCGTGCGGCTGTCCGTTGGAGAAGCGGATGAGAGCGCCATGCTTTCCGGGTACCGCGTAGATACCCTGCGCGTATTCCGCGGGCAACTGACCGAGGATCTCGACTTCTGCCTTGACCACCCCGTATCCCTTGGCGTGCGCGTCACGGACGGCGCGGCCGGTGCCTTCAGTGGTCACCGATCCGGCAATGTATTCCTCTAGCTTGTCGATCACGATCTGCGAGTTCTCATCGAAATACGGATCGGTTGCTTCGATGTCCGGCGTGTATCTGACGAATTGCGTTGACATGCGTTCTCCCGTTCGCGAATTTCTGCCCTTGCGCTCATTGCCGGCTGGACGTCACCGATTGCCCGCTGTTATGGATCACCTGGGTCCTCCAAAGCGGCTCCGACGTCATATCCGAGTGCCGTCGCCACGTCGGGAGCGGCGCAGACGACCCGGCCGAGCCCGGTCACGGGGGCGATCGCTAGCAGCACATCGGCGATCTCGTCCTCCGTCGCGCCTGCCGCGAGCGCCCGGGCGGTGCTCCATTCGAGGCAGACCGCCGGTGACCCGCTGGCCACCAATATCCCTAGCTGAAGCAATGCCGCGGTTTTGGGTTCCAGGGCCGAGGTCCTGGCCAGGTCAAGTCCCAGCCCGGCCTCGTCTTCGACGAAGCCTTCGTCGATCATCGCCAGCCTGCGCAACGTTTCCTGGTATCTCGCCGTGTGGTCCATAAGTCTCTCCCTCGCCGTCGGGCACTATTCCACCTCGGACCGGGACGAGTTCCATGCTCCCTGCTGGAGCGAAAGATAGGTCGTCATCTCTCAGGATCCCCAGGTCATGGAACCGCGGGCGCCCTGCATGCCTGCCTGCCTGACCGGCCGCTAACGGCGGGAAGATGATGACCACCGGGCAGGGAGCGTCGTAGGCCACCTGGCTGCTTACCGAGCCCACCCCCCGGGGGCCGAGGCCGCCGCTGCCCCGTGAGCCCACGACCAGCAGGTCGGCGTGGTGCCCGGCGTCGAGGAGTTCGGCGGCGGGCGAGCCCGGGATCACCTGGACGGTGACCGGCGGCGCTGGCCCGGACTGGCTGTTGACCGCTTGGTCCACCAGTGCCTGTACGTCCTGGGCCGCTTGGTTCTGGTTCAGGTCGCCCGTGGTACAGGTGACCGCCTTCTCGTCATGCACGCTGAGGACGGTGAGCGAGGCGTGCCGCGCCGCAGCCTCGCTCAGGGCCCACTGGAGGGCCCGCCGTGAATGCGGTGAGCCGTCCACTCCGACGATGATTCCAGGCATCGTGGCTCCAGTCTTCATACTCACCTGGGTCATCACGATCCCACCGCGTCCGGCCAGGAGCTGGCATCATCCCAATGGGATAAAGGGTGCGGAGCAGGCCTGTTACTTGTCGAGGAGTGCCAGCTCGCGGGCCCGGCCGACTGCCTGGCTTCGTGAGGAGGCCCCGAGCTTCCGGTAGATCGACATCGCCTCCGCCTTGACGGTGTGGCGGGACAGGAACATCTCCTCGGCGATCTCCCGGAACGACAGGTGGGTGGAAAGCATCGGCAGCAGGCGCAGCTCGGCAGTGGTCAGGGCCGACGCTCCCAGGGCGGACGAACCCCGGGCGCGGGAAAGCTCCGCCCGCAGGTCCGCGGCCTGCCGAACGAAAACACCGAGGCGGGGGCGCCGCACTAGGATCTCTTCGGCCTCCCGGAGCAGGGTCCGCGCCGCGCCGAGATCGAACAATGCGAGGTGGCACCTCGCCAGCTCGATCCTCGCCTGAACGGCCATGTGCGGCACGGCGTAGGTCAGGCCGGGGCGAAGGCGCTGAGCCCGGGTCAGTTCCGCCTCGGCGCGCGGACGGTCGGCCTCGTGCAGCGCCATCCGCGCGGCCACCGCGTACAAGATCGTGACCGGGGGATAGTCCTCCAGATTGCCCCCACGGGCCAGCGACCGGGCCTCGGACAGGTACCGTCTGCCCAGGTCCCAGTCGCCGCTGGCGATCGCCAGCAGCGACCGCTCGGCCAGCGCGATGCACGGACCGAACATGATCCCAGCAGCCTGGCCCTCTGCGACCACATCCCCGAACAGGACATCGGCCCGGTCTAGATCGCCGGCCATCAGGTGCGCGGCCGCCCGGTACATCATGGCGGTGATCCGCCAGAAGCTGCCCGGGGCCATGGTCCTGGCCGCAAGCTCCGCGTCGGCCCGCATCTGCTCCACCCCGTCGCGGCACAGCAGCGCCCGGATCAGCGCCAGCCACGGCTCGATCGACGGGCTCCCGTCCGGCAGGCTCGTGGCGGCGGCTACCCGCTCGGCGACATCGGCCCATCGTTCGGCTTGGGCCGGCTTCCCGGTCAAGGCGCAGAACATCGCCGCCAGCACGGCGATCGCCGGGTAGCTTTCCATGGCCGCACGGTCTTCGAGCCACCCAAGCCACCGCTCGACCGTCGCGATCCTGCCCCGTTGGTAGCTGAGAAACGCCAGAGCGCCGACAAGGCGAGCCGCCGAATCCACCTCGCCCGCCTTCATCCAGTACTCCAGCGCCTCCTCGGGCTCCCGGTTGCGCTCATACCACTGCGCAGCTCGCCGCTGAAGGACGGGCACCAGGCCAGGCTCCTGGCGGTGCAGCTCCGCCAGGAGCATGTCGCGGAACAAATGGTGATAGCGGTACCAGTCTCCCCGCCCGTCCAGCGGCACCAGCAGCAGGTTCGACCGTTCCAGGTCTTCCAGGGCCGGCGTGGAACCGCTCATATCGAGCACTGCATCGCACAGCGGCCCGCACATGCGCTTCAGCACCGCGGTCCGGGTGAGGAACGTGCGGTGCCGACGGGAAATCCGCGCCAGGAACTCTGACTCCAGGTACTCGCTCACCAGCCGGTCGTCGCCGCCGAAGGAAACCGCCGCGCTCCCAAAGGGGCCGCCCTCCTTGAGGTAGAGCGCCGCAAGGTACAGCCCGGCCGGCCACCCCTCGGTCCGCCGGTGCAACTCCGCCACGTCGTCCTCACCCAAGGTGAGATCCACATTGCGCAGCAGCGAGAACGCCTCCTCGCGAGTGAGCGACAGGTCACCCGGCCCGACCTCTAGGACCTTGCCCTCGGCGCGCAGCCGCGCGATCCGCAGCGGCGGCTCGGCCCGGCCGGCGAGCACCAGCCGGGAACCGCCCGGCACATGATCGGCCAGCACGGACAGCGCGGCCCGGCATTCGGAGTTGTGCAGCACGTGCACGTCGTCCAGGACAAGCGCCACGGGCGAGGCCATCGATGAGAAAGCCGAGCCGAGCCGCGGGACGACCGAGCCGGGCACTGAGCTGCCGGGGGAAGCGAGGGCATCGAATACCCGCTCGCCGACCGGCTCCACCGCATCGAGCGCCTTCGCGACATAGGTGAGCAGGACCTTCGGATCGTTGTCGGCCTCGTCGACCGACACCCAGGCGAAGGCCTGGCCGTTGCGCTCGGCCCACTGGGCCAGTACGGTCGTCTTCCCGTAGCCGGCCGGCGCGACCACCGAGGTGATCGGACGGCGGCCACCCCGCTTGAGCCGCTCGATCAGCGACGAACGACGCACCGTCCCGGGCCGAAGCAGGGGACGGTGAAGCTTCGCCGTCAAAAGGTCGAACGCCGGCCCGTCTGCACCATCCGACGGCCCAGTTCGCTGGCGCAGCTCGCTGTCGCCCAATGCCCGGTGGCCTCCCCTGGAATTGCGTGCCGTTCCAGGATCGGCCGCACCTTGAATCAGGTCAAGAGCGACAAAGTGAACAAAGGCCGCGTCCGGCCCCAAAACGTGGCAAGACGGCGCCAAGCTGGACGGCGGCTGAAAATGCCGCCACGTGCCCGCCGATCCGGCAACCTAGGCGGGCTTGCTGGCTGGCGGTGCTGGAGATCATGCATCTTATCCGTGCAGGGTGATGCCGCTGATCCGCCCCTGGGCGGATGCTGGGCCTGCGCTGGGCGCAGGACCCGTTAGCCGGCTGCTGCCGGTGATGATCAGCCTGACTACGATGGGCAGCTGAGGAGGGCGGCATGCGGGGCAGGGGTACATGATCCTGACGGCGGGTGCTGCCGGGACGTCGGCTGAGACGTTCACTGAGCTGAT
>NZ_JBARCR010001081.1:0-1508 GCF_049794275.1 Trebonia sp. | reverse complement strand
GCCACATCCAGGGCGAGAGCCTGGCCGGCATCGCCTCGACGGCATGGCCGTTCCTGGCCGGGCTGGCGTTCGGCTGGCTGGCGGGGCGGACATGGCGGCAGCCGTTCCGGCGGTGGCCGGCCGGGGTGAGCGCGTGGCTGGGCGCGGTAGTCCTGGGCATGCTGTTCCGGGTGCTGTCCGGGCAGGGCACCGCGACCGCGTTCATCGGCGTCGCGCTGGCGTTCCTCGGCCTGTTCCTGCTCGGCTGGCGGCTGCTCGCCAGGCTCGCCGCCGCTAAGCTCGCCGCCCGCTAGACAGAGGCGAGCACCGGGGAGGACAGGCGGCCCGCGGCGGCTCCCGGATTGCCGGCGTCGAAGCCGCGGCTGATGCTGGCGATCTCGGCGAGCTCGTAGCTGCTCAGCACCTCGATGGCCAGCTCATGCAGCCGCCGGGTCTTCGCCGCGCAGCAGTCCTCGAGCAGCGTGACGGGGAAGTCCCGCATGAACGCCGAACGCGCGGTCGACTCCACGCAGATGTTCGTCACCACGCCGCAGATCATCAGCTTCGTCACGCCGAGGCCGCGCAGCAGCGGCTCGAGCGAGGTCCACTGGAAGGCGTCGAAGCGGACCTTGTCCACTACGAGGTCGCCGGGGCCGCAGCCGAGCTCATCGCACACCGCGGCGTCCCAGGTGCTGACCGCGAGGCCGTCGACCTCGGCGAGCTCCGGGCTGTTGCTGATCAGCGCCGCGCCCTCGTCGGGGCGGCCCGGGCGGTACACGTGCCTGGTGAACACCACGGGGATCCCGGCGCGCCGAGCCTGGCCGACCGCGACCGCGGCGGCCCGCACGGCGTCCATCGCGCCTTCGAGGCCGCGGCCGATCCTGGGAAACGATCCGTCGGGATGGCAGAACCCGTTCTGCATGTCCACCACTAGCAGCGCGTATCCGTCAGCCGTCATCGTCTCTCCCCTCACGTGCCTTCCTCTCACCGCACCGTAACACCCGGCATGCGATAGGCGTATCGTTCGCGAAATGGCGCAACAATCTGTAGTCGCGGAGTTTCGCGACGCTTATTACAGCGAACTGGACGCCGGCGAGCAGTCGGCGCTTATCGCGTGGCTGGCGTTCACCGGGGCATGGAGCGGGGTCCGGGGAATCACGCACGCGATCAGGGCCGGCGAGGGGCCGTTCAGGAACTTGAGCCTCGGCGGCGAGCACCTGCACCATTACATGTGGGGCATCGGAATGCTGGCCGGCGTAGGAGGGGTCGCGGTCCGCGGCGACGAGAAGCTGCACCGGCACCCCGCGACCGCGGTCACCTACGGCGTCGGGCTCGCGCTCATCGTGGACGAGTTCGCGCTGCTGCTGGACCTGAAGGACGTCTACTGGGCCAAGCAGGGCAGGATCTCGGTCGACGTGGCGATCGGCGGCATCGCCGCCGCGGGCAGCGTCTTCGCCGCTTTGCCGGTACTCAGGAAGGTGGCCCGCCGCCTTCGCGAGAGGGGTAAAGAGACCGAAAGTCAGCCGGCC
>NZ_JBARCR010001080.1:0-1731 GCF_049794275.1 Trebonia sp. | reverse complement strand
GTGCCGTGGATCTCGGCGGAGCGCGGCCGCCGCTCCGCGGCGGACACCCGCGTCGCCGTCGATGCCGCGCCGCCAGCGGCGCGGGTGCGCACCGCCTCGGTGGCGGCCCTGATGTGCGTCGGCGTGGTGCCGCAGCAGCCGCCCACCAGGGTGATCCCCGCGTCGGCGAACCTGCCGAGGTACCTGGCGAAGTACCCGCCGTCGATGCTGAACTCGAACGAGCGCGGCCCGACCCGCCGCGGCTGCCCGGCGTTCGGCTGGGCGCTGACCGGCACCGCCGAGTACCGGACCAGGTCCTCGGCGACGACCAGCATCCGCTGCGGCCCGACCGTGCAGTTCGTGCCGATCATCGCGACCGGCATCGCGCTGAGCACGGACGCGACCTCGCGCGGCGTCTCGCCGCCGAGCGTGTGCGCGTCGTCGGCGAACGTGGCCTGCGCGATCAGCGGCACGTCGGTCACCGACGCGGCCACACTCACGGCCTCGACCAGTTCGTCCAGGTAGCCGAACGTCTCCAGGATCAGCAGGTCCACGCCGCGCTCCGCGTCGGGCAGGGCGGCCACGAGGGCCAGGATCTGCTCGCGGAGCACCTCCATCCGCTCGGCCGACCCGACCCGGCGGCGCTGCAGCGCGGTGACCGCGGGCGACACCGAGCCCGCGACGAGCACGGTGCGGTCCGCACGCGAAGCGGCCGCGCGGGCGAGCCGCACCCCGGACCTGTTGATCTCGTCCACCTTGTCGGGGAACCCGTGGTCGCCGAGCCACAGCCGGTTCGCGCCGAACGTGTTGGCTTGGATGATGTCCGCGCCCGCGCTCACGTAGCTGTCGTGGATGGTCTCCACCAGGCCGGGATCGGACAGGTTCAGCTCGGGCAGCGACCGGTCGAGCGCCGCTCCGGCGGCGTGCAGCATCGTGCCCATCGCGCCGTCGCCGATGAGCACCCGCTCCCCGGACAGCAGCCGCCGCGCGGCCCCCGTAGCAGGGGTCCCTGTTGCAGGGGTCCCCGTTGAATCAGTCACTATTACGCCTCCGGCAACGCATCGAGGATCTCCAGCGCGACCTGCGCGATCAGCCGGTCCCTGTAGTTGTCCAGCCGCAGCCCGGTGATCTCCTCGATCCGCTTAATACGGTAGGCCACCGTGTTCGGGTGGACGTGCAGCAGCCTGGACGCGCGCTGCGGGCTGTTGTTCTCCCTGAAGTAGCAGGCGAGCGTGGACAGGTACTCGGACTTGTGCTCGTGCTCGTGGTCGCTGAGCTTGCCGAGCACCTCGGCGGCGAAGGACCGCAGCTCGCCGAGGTCAGGCACCTGGAGCAGCAGCCGGTGGATGCCCAGGTCCTCGAACGCGGCGGCAGCGCCGGTCCTGCCGAGCCGCCACAGCGTCTGCGTGGTGCGGTGCGCCTGGTCGTAGGACCTGGCGATCTCCTCGGGGTCCTTGCACGGCCCGCCGATCCCGATGACGACCTTCGCGCCGGGGAACAGCTCGGCGAGCCGGGCCAGGCACGCCTGGCCGAGCTTGCGCGGGTCGGGCGCTGACGCGACGACCACGACCACCTCCGCCTCGCGTGCGGAGACGATGGCCTCCGGCGCGCGCGTGGTCATGAAGTGCTCGATTGATTCCCTGATCCGCTGCCGCAGCGCCTCGGCGTCGCCGGCCCGCGCCGGCGGCAGCTCGAACGCGATCGCGGCGACGTTGTGGCTTCGCGTCGGGTCGTAGCCGAGGTGCCCCGCCC
>NZ_JBARCR010001079.1:0-2021 GCF_049794275.1 Trebonia sp. | reverse complement strand
GTTCGGGATAGTGCACGGGTTTGACGCTGGAACCCGGCTGGTGAGTCACCCGGCGGTGCGGGCGGGTCGTGGTGGACGGGGTCGCAGAGTGACGACAGCAGTGACCAGGTGCTGCCGTTCGTAGCCTCGCGCCGGCACCCGTGTTCCCACTGGTGCGCCGGGCCGCCTGGAGGGGGACAGTAGAAGCATGACCCTGTCCGGGAATCTCGCCTACGACGTACTCGTCAACGACCCGCCGCCACAGGACGGCCTGCTGCCGAACGGAGAGCCGAAGCGGTTCTCCCCGCAGGCCAGCACGCTGATCTACGGCAGCGAGGAGGCGGTGCTGACGGACCCGGGGCTGACGGCCGAACAGGCGCGTGCGGTCGGCGACTGGGTCGAGGGCAAGGGCCGGAACCTGACGGACATCTTCATCACCCACGGCCACGGCGATCACTGGTTCGCCGCCGGGCTGCTGGCCGACCGGTTCGGGGCCCGTGTCGTCGCCTCCGCGGGCACGATCGGGCAGATGCGGGCGAGCGCCGCTACGCGGCCGGTGCTGTGGGACAAGCTGTACCCGGGGCTGATCCCGCCCGCGCCCGTCACCGCGGTGACAGTCCCCGGCAACCGCTTCACGCTCGAAGGACACGACCTCGTGATCGTCGAGACCGGTGACACCGACAGCGCGGACAGCACCGTCCTGCACGTCCCGGACCTCGGGCTTGTCGTCGCCGGGGACGTGATCTACAACGGCGTCCACATGTATCTCGCCCAGCGCGCGATCGTCGGCGGCCTCGGGCCCTGGCGGGCCGCGATCGACACGGTAGAGGCGCTGCAGCCGCGGCATATCGTCTGCGGCCACCAGAACAAGGAGCTCGACGACGACGCCGGGCGGACGATCGCGGAAACCCGGCAGTACCTCGACGACGCGGACGACCTGCTGCGCACCGAGAACACCGCGACCGGTTTCTTCAACGCCAAGATCGAGAGATACCCGGACCATCTCGGGCGGATGATCCTGTGGATCGGTGCCAGCGTGGTCTACGGCGTCCGCGACCACCCCGAAGAAGACATCCGCAAGATCATCCTCAGCTCCTGGCTCTGATCCGCCGGCGGACATCGGCGTGTAACCGCACACGCCGCTTGTCCAGCGGGCCGGCTTGCTGGCCTGGCTCAGGCGGTCAGGTGGTGCGTGCTGTCGGGGAACAGGTCTTCCGCGGCGACCGGGCTGGTCAGGATCTGCTGGTCGACGGCGTACCTGATGAGCTGGTCGATCATGGCCCGGTTCGGCGCGATGCCGTAGGGGAGCGGGTCCGCGCTGGTGATCTGCATGACCCGCGCGTACATGCGGTCCGTCGGGCCCGGGTCGGCGACGAATCCTTCGGCGAGATCGGCGACGTAGCGCTTCTTCGCGTCCGCGTAGGCGGCGAACAGGTCGGCGGCCAGGTCCGGGTGCTCCGCGAGCAGCTCGTCGCGGACGACGAGGACGTGGTTGATGGGGTAGAAGCCGCGGTCGCGCAGCGCGCGGTAGCCTGCCTCGGCCGCGTCGGGGATCAGCGGGACGACCCCCGGATAGTCCGCCGGGATGCCGTGAAGGCCGAGCACAACGGCCTCCGCGTAACGGAATAATCCTCCCAGTGGGCATGACGTGACCGCTCGCCACCATGGCGGTTGCGAGGGCGACGAGCGCGATGAGGAGAATCACCAAGAGTAGCCCGGTAGCCAGGCTCGCTTGCCGTTTCTTTCGATGAGGGTGGAGGTGTGCCTTGTTACTCATCACGTTCCTCCCACGGAACGGCAGCGATCAAATCGTAGATCACTCAGGCTGACTGACCAAACACCCACCACTCGATTGTGGGGTTAGCTCGGTTACTGCGCAAAGGCGTGGAGCCTGAGCGACGGTCCCGCTGCCGGGTTCAGCTTTCCGGCGGCGGGGCGAGGTAGGGGAAGTAGTCGAGGAGCTTCGCGGGCTGGGTCAGGCCGGAGACGAAGTCCTGGTTGAGGATGACCTTGGTGGCGTTGTCGAACGCGTCCTCGGTCAG
>NZ_JBARCR010001078.1:0-6493 GCF_049794275.1 Trebonia sp. | reverse complement strand
GCGGCGGGCTGCCCGGCGGGCGCACTGACCGCCGGGCACGTGGCCCGCATCGAGGAGCTTGTCACCGGCTGGCACGGCCAGCGCTGGATCGACCTGCCAGGCGGCGTCCGCGCGTCCCGCCGGGCCGGCGAGCTGTGTTTCGAGAACTAAAGGAGCAGGTCTATGGACGCCGGGGACATGGGGCCATCGCTGAAAGAGGTGCTCATCACCTCCGACCAGCTCAGCAAGCGGACCGCCGAGCTGGCGGCGCAGATCGACGCCGATTACGCCGCCCGCGACTTGCTGCTCGTCGGGGTGCTGAAGGGCGCGGTGATGGTGATGGCGGACCTCGCTCGCGCTATGCACCTGCCCGTCCAGATGGACTGGATGGCGGTCTCGTCCTACGGCTCGGGCACGAAGTCGTCCGGCGTGGTGCGCATCCTGAAGGATCTCGACACCGACATCAGCGGCAGGCACGTGCTGATTGTGGAGGACATCATCGACTCCGGGCTCACGCTGTCGTGGCTTATCGGCAACCTGCGGTCGCGCGACCCCGCCTCGGTGGCGGTGTGCGCGATGCTGCGCAAGCCGTCGTCGGCGCAGATGGACGTCGACGTGGCCTACACGGGTTTCGACGTGCCCGACGAGTTCGTGGTCGGGTACGGCCTCGACTACGCCGAGCGCTATCGCAACCTCCCGTTCATCGGCACGCTGGCGCCGGAGGTATACGGGGGAGGGAACACATCTCGCGCCGGGTAACGTTGATGTACCGTCAGGTAAATCCTTGATTGTCGTCCTAGGCTGGTCAGGAGGGAACGGCCCCAGGTCGAGGGGTCGCTCGCAATGGAATTGAAGCGCTATTTCCGCGGCCCGCTGCTGCTAGTGCTGCTAGCAGTGCTGGTCATAACGATCACGCTTGGCTGGGCGAACTCCGGCAGCACTTACCAGTCCAAGGACACCTCCACCGTCGTGCAGATGATCGAGCGCGGCCAGGTCCGTTCTGCGGTGCTTACCGACAAGAACCAGACGATCCAGATCACCGCCAAGAACGGCCAGCAGTACCAGGCGGACTTCATCACCGGGCAGGGCCAGCAGCTCCAGCAGCTGCTGCAGAAGGAGTACGACGCGGGTAACCTGCCGGGCGGCTATGACGTGCAGATCCCCAAGTCGAGCACGCTGATCACCCTGCTTGAGACGTTCATTCCTTACGTGCTCTTCGCGCTGTTCTTCTTCTTCCTGCTGACCCAGATGCAGGGCGGCGGCTCGCGGGTGATGAACTTCGGCAAGTCGAAGGCCAAACTGATCACCAAGGACACGCCGAAGACCACGTTCGCCGATGTGGCCGGCGCCGACGAGGCCATCGAGGAGCTCCAGGAGATCAAGGAGTTTCTGCAGAATCCCGCGAAGTTCCAGGCGATCGGCGCCAAGATCCCCAAGGGCGTGCTGCTTTACGGCCCGCCGGGCACCGGCAAGACGCTGCTCGCCAGGGCGGTCGCCGGCGAGGCCGGCGTGCCGTTCTACTCCATCTCCGGCTCTGACTTCGTGGAGATGTTCGTCGGTGTCGGCGCCTCCCGGGTGCGTGACCTGTTCGAGCAGGCGAAGGCGAACGCCCCGGCCATCGTGTTCGTCGACGAGATCGACGCGGTCGGCCGGCACCGCGGGGCTGGCCTGGGCGGCGGCCACGACGAGCGCGAGCAGACGCTGAACCAGATGCTTGTCGAGCTCGACGGTTTCGACACCAAGGGCGGCGTGATCGTGATCGCCGCCACCAACCGGCCGGACATCCTCGACCCGGCGCTGCTGCGCCCCGGCCGGTTCGACCGGCAGATCGTGGTGGCCCAGCCCGACCTGACAGGCCGCAAGGGCATCCTGAAGGTGCACTCGCGCGGCAAGCCCATCGCGGCCGATGCCGACCTGGATATCATCGCCAGGCGGACCCCCGGCTTCACCGGCGCGGACCTGGCGAACGTGATCAACGAGGCGGCGCTGCTGACCGCGCGCCATAACGGCAAGCAGATCTCGATGGCCTCACTCGAGGAGGCCATCGACCGCGTGATGGCCGGCCCCCAGCGAAAGAGCGTGCTGCTGTCGGAGTCGGAGCGGAAGCTGATCGCCTACCACGAGGGCGGCCACGCCCTGGTCGGGCACGCGATGGCGCACGCCGACCCGGTGCACAAGGTCACGATCATCCCGCGCGGCCGCGCGCTCGGCTACACCCAGGCGCTGCCCACCGAGGACAAGTTCCTTGTCACCAGGGCCGAGATGCAGGACCAGCTGGCCATGCTGCTCGGCGGCCGCACCGCGGAGGAGCTGATATTCCACGAGCCGACCAGCGGTGCCGCCAACGACATCGAGAAGGCCACCCAGATCGCCCGCAGCATGGTCACCGAGTACGGGATGAGCGAGCGGCTCGGCGCGCGGAAGCTCGGCAGCGGCGACGCCGAGCCGTTCCTCGGCATGGACAGGTCGCACAGCCGCGACTACTCGGAGGAGATCGCGTCGTCGATCGACGAGGAGATCAAGCGGCTGATCGAGGGCGCGCACGACGAGGCGTGGGAGGTGCTCGTCGAGTACAGGGACGTCCTCGACGCGCTCGTGCTGCGGCTTCTTGACAAGGAGACCGTGGCGCGCAAGGAGGTCCTCGAGCTCTTCGCCACGGTGCAGAAGCGACCGGCTCGCGGCACGTACACCGGGTACGGCAAGCGGCTGCCTTCCGACCGCCCGCCGGTGCTGTCCCCGAAGGAACTCGCGCTCGCGGCGAGCTCAGGGCTCGGTGACGGCGGGATGCCGTCCAACGGTCAGGCGATCGGCTTCGGCGGCACCTCGGCTGGCGACGGCGACGACTAGAGTGGCGCGCCGATGATCGAACAGCCGGCGGCCGACGAGTTCACTCCAGAAGTGGCGCCGGTTGACCAGGAGCGCATTGAGCGCGCCGTCCGCGAGATACTGCTCGCCGTCGGCGAGGACCCGGAGCGCGACGGGCTGCTCGGCACCCCGGCCCGGGTGGCGCGGATGTACGCCGAGCAGTTCGCCGGCCTGCGGCAGCAGCCAGAAGACGTGCTGACCACCGTCTTCGACGCCGAGCATGACGAGATCGTGCTGGTGCGGGACATCGATATGTACAGCATGTGCGAGCATCACCTGGTGCCGTTCTTCGGCAAGGCGCACATCGGCTACATCCCGAACGGGAAGGGCGAGATCACGGGCTTGTCCAAGCTCGCGAGGCTCGTCGACGTGTACGCGCGGCGGCCGCAGGTGCAGGAGCGGATGACCTGCGAGATAGCCGACGCGCTGGTGCGGATCCTGGAGCCGCGCGGCGTCATCGTGGTGCTCGAGGCCGAGCACTTGTGCATGTCCATGCGCGGCGTGCGCAAGCCGGGGGCGAAGACCGTTACCTCGGCGGTCCGCGGGATCTTCCGCAAGGATGCGCGGACCCGCTCCGAGGCCATGAGCATGCTGTTCGCCCACCGCTGAACCGGGGCCACCGCTCGCACGTATCCATGGGTAGACGGGCGGGGGCCGACGCGAGGATTTGTGGTTTTAAGTCCCATTGTGCGGGTAACCGAAATTGGCGAAATTAGATCCAACCGAAAACGGCAACCTGCACGTCTAAGTAATAGCGGCTCATCTTTACGAGTCGTTAGGTCTTTCGCGGACGGTTGGAGGTACCGTGTCTATGGGGCAAGCGGTGTTGGCGGGGAGCCGCTGCGGCGTCCGTGAAGGTTGCCGCCAGCCAGCGGGTATGAAAATCTTCAGCAGATCACGAAACCGGCAGGTCGTGAGCCTGGCATGAGTACGCTGATGCTTCGTGATCCGGGGCCTGACAAGAGAATTGAGATGAGCGACAACTCTGCCGATCGTCTGGACCGGGAGGAAAAGACCGGTCTGCCGCAGCTTAAGGGCGGTAGGCGCCGGGCGTGGGTCCCAGGCATCGCCTCATTGCTCTGCCTGGTTATCGGATTGTCTGACGTCATCGCTATCTTCAAGCCTGCCTGGCACGCCAGACTGCACAACGTCAACGCCTTCGTGCCGGGCACGCTGACCAACGTCACGCGCAGCGCCGACGTGATCATCGGACTGATGCTGGTGCTGCTCGCGCACGGCCTGCGGCGGCGCAAGCGGCGGGCGTGGCAGGCAGTGCTCGCGCTGCTCGTGTTCGACATCGTCATCCACTTCCTCCATTTCCCGCGCGACCCGCGGCCCTATTCCGCGGTGGTGGCGATCGTCCTGCTCGCGGTGCTGCTGTTCTTCCACGAGGACTTCTACGCGCTCGGCGACCCGCGCACCAGGGGGTGGAACGCGTGGCGGGTATTCGGGATCCTGGCCGTCGCGGACCTGGCCATCGGGCTCGGCTACCTTGCCATGGGACCGCTGGACGGCAGCTACTCGTTCCCTGAGCGGGTACAGGACGTGGTGTACGAGCTCGTCGGCGTCTACGGTCCCGTGCAGTGGGCATCCGACGCACGCGGCGACCTGTACCACCTGCTGACCAGCGCGCTCGGCCTGTTCACGCTCGTGGTCACCGTGTACCTGTTCCTGCGGCCCGCGCAGCCGAGGGCCCGCCTCGGGGCGGCCGACGCGACGCGGATCCGCGAGTTGCTCGCCCGGCAGGGCGACAGGGACTCGCTCGGTTACTTCGCGCTGCGCAACGACAAGAACGTGATCTGGTCGCCGTCCGGCAAGTCGTGCGTCTGCTACCGCGTCGTGTCCGGCGTGATGCTCGCGTCCGGCGACCCGATCGGCGACCCGGAGGCGTGGCCCGGCGCCATCGCCGAGTTCCTCACCGTGGCGGCACGGCACGCCTGGCGCCCCGCTGTCATGGGATGCAGCGAGCTCGGTGCCGAGGTGTGGTGCCGGGAAGGCGACCTGACCGCTCTGGAGCTCGGCGACGAGGCGATCGTGAACGTCGCGGAGTTCAGCCTGTCGGGGCGTTCGATGCGTAACGTCCGGCAGATGGTGAACCGGGTGGCCAAGGCCGGGTACGTCGCCGAGATCCGGCGGGTGGGGGACATCCCGCGCGCGGAGCTTGACCGCGTCATCAAGGTCACGGACTCCTGGCGGGGCAGTTCCACCGAACGTGGCTTCTCCATGGCGCTCGGCCGCATCGGCGGTCCAGGCGACGGCGACTGCGTGCTGATGACCGCCACGGAGAACGGCGTGCTCCGCGCCATCCTGCACTTCGCGCCCTGGGGCGCCGACGGGCTGTCGCTCGACCTGATGCGGCGCGACAGGACCGCCCAGCCAGGGCTGAACGACTTCATGATCACGGAGGCGATCAAGGCCGCGCCTGGGCTTGGCGTTAAGCGCATCTCGCTGAACTTCGCGATGTTCCGCGCGGCGCTCGAGCGGGGCGAGCGAATCGGGGCCGGCCCGGTACTGCGCGCCTGGCGCGGGCTGCTGGTGTTCGCCTCCCGCTGGTTCCAGATCGAGTCGCTGTACAAGTTCAACGCCAAGTTCTGCCCGATCTGGGAGCCGCGGTTCTTCGTGTACCCCGGCACCCGCGACACGCCCAGGATCGCGATGGCGGCGCTCGAGGCGGAGGCATTCCTGGTCTGGCCGAAGCTCGAGGTCAAGCGGTACGCCAGGCGGCTCGCCCGCGCGCTGGGACTCGGCAGGCTGCGGGCGCGCGCCGCCGCGCGGCGGGAGTCGCCCCGCGTCACGCCCGGCTAGGTAAGCTAGGCAAGATGCCGAACCTGCCTGGGCTCCCGGGCCTGCCCGGCGCGCCAGCCGCCGACCGCTGCCTGGTCATGGGCGTGGTCAACGTGACGCCCGACTCGTTTTCCGACGGGGGTCAGTGGTACGGCGCCGCGGCCGCGATCCAGCATGGCCTTGACCTCGTGGCGCAGGGCGCCGACATCGTGGACGTCGGCGGCGAGTCCACCCGGCCAGGAGCGCAGCGCGTCTCGGCGGAGGAAGAGCTGCGCCGGGTCATGCCGGTCATCACCGAACTGGTCAAGGCCGGGGTAGTAGTCAGCGTGGACACGATGCGCGCCCAGGTGGCCGAGGCCGCCCTCGAGGCCGGGGTGAGCCTGGTCAATGACGTGAGCGGCGGGCTCGCCGACCCGTACATGCCCCGGCTGGTGGCGGAAACCGGTGTGCCCTACGTCGTCATGCACTGGCGCGGGCACAGCCACGACATGAACTCGCGCGCTATCTACGAGGACGTGGTCCGGGAGGTCAGGGACGAGCTCGCCAAGCGGATCTGGTCGGTGACCGCCGAGGGCGTCGACCCGTCGCTGATCGTGATCGATCCTGGGCTCGGTTTCAGCAAGCAGCCAGACTGGCAGGGCCCGGACGCGCACAACTGGGAGCTGCTCACAAGGCTGCGGGAGGTCGCGCACATCGGCGGCCAGGACTTCCCCGTGCTCGTCGGCGCGTCCCGCAAGCGGCACCTCGGCCGCCTGCTCGCCGCGCCGGACGGCACGCCGCGGCCGTTCGCTGAGACCGACGACGCCACCGTCGCGGTGACCGCGCTCGTCGCGGCCGAGGGCGCCTGGTGCGTACGGATCCACCG
>NZ_JBARCR010001077.1:0-4696 GCF_049794275.1 Trebonia sp. | reverse complement strand
CCGCTGTGGACTGCCCCGCCTCGGCCCGGCGGCCGTCCCTGGCCGCCTTCCGCGCCTCCCGCGCGGCCTTGCGCCGCTCCCGTCCGCCGCTCGCGAGGTACAGCACCACCGCGAGCCCGGCCACGGCGATGCCGGCCCACTTGACCGGTGAGAACACGAAGCCGGTGGCGAAGTCCCCGATCGCGGTCCCGATCTTCCAGAACATCTCGATCGACCCGGTCAGGTACGCCGCGATCGGCAGCAGCGACACGGCGGCCCAGCGCAGCGCCGAGCGCAGCCCGCGGCGGCGGTATGCGTAGTAGCTGAGGATCATGCCGATCGCCGTCAGACCGGCGGTCAGCGGAAGCCAGGCGATGCTGTTATATCCCATGACTCGCCTCCGACGTAGCTTGCTCACTCCATCGTGACACACCGGGCAGAGTGCCTGAAACGCCCGCGAGGCGTAGGCCGCGAGGCTGAGCGTCAGGCGGCGATCCGGCGGAGTTCGCCGAGGCTGACCCCGGCTAGCGACTCCACCACGACCCGCCCGGGCGCGGGCGGGATCGGCACCAGCGACGGCACCGCCAGCACGCGGCAGCCCGCCGCCGTGGCGGACGCGACGCCGTTCGGCGAGTCCTCGAGCGCGACGCACCGCACCGGGTCCACGTCGAGCAGCTTGGCGGCCAGCAGGTACGGCTCCGGGTCCGGCTTGCCCGCGGTCGCATCCTCGGCGCACACGGTCAGCGGGAACGTGATCCCGGTGGCGTCGAGCACGGCCTCGGCGAACACCCGCTGCGAGGACGTCACCAGCGCATGCGGCAAGCCGGCACGAGCCACCTCGGCGAGCAGCGCGCGCACCCCTGGCCGCACCGCGACCCCGCCGGCCCGCACCCGGGCCAGCACGCCCTCGATCATCCAGCGCTCGACCGTCTCAGGCGGCGCGGGCCTGGTCGCCCTGGCCAGCAGGTAGCCGACCGTCCGCGCCATGCTGCCGCCGAGCAGTGCCTGCTGGTCCTCCGGCGTCCACGGCGCGCCGAGCCGCGCCATCACCTCGGTCTCCGTCTCCAGCCACAGCGGCTCGGTGTCCACGAGCAGCCCGTCCATGTCGAACAGCACCGCCGCGAGCCCGTCTGTCACGTCTCTCCCTTCGGCTCGGCCCTCCAGCTCAGCACCGGCGCCCGGCCACGGGACTTCCCGTGGGCCCCCTGAGCAGCGGAGAATGGCGACCGGAGCCACCAGCCGGAACAGACGAATTTTAGGAGCAACGGCCGTGCATATAAAACTCAAGGTGGTGGCGGATGCCCTGGTTTCCTGACTTCGCCAGTGCCATGCAGCTGGCCCGGCAGCAAACGCGCGCCGCAGGCCAGGCCGACCCCGTACGGCAGTACGTCACCGCGCTGAACGACGGTGACGTTCGGGCCCTGGAGACCGTGTGGCCAGGTGAGGTGGTCATCTACGACCCGCGCGCCGGTGAGGTCCGCGGTCACCGGCAGCTGCGGCACTTCGTCAGCCAGAGCCAGTCCCTGCTGGCGGAGCGGCACGCCCGGGTTGACACGGTGACCGCTACCGTCGCCGGCGGGCGGGCGGTCGTGGAGCTGCTCGCGCGCCTAG
The DNA here is from genome assembly GCF_049794275.1 of Trebonia sp. Taxonomy (NCBI): domain Bacteria; kingdom Bacillati; phylum Actinomycetota; class Actinomycetes; order Streptosporangiales; family Treboniaceae; genus Trebonia; species Trebonia sp. The sequence continues at coordinate 3,106 of NZ_JBARCR010001077.1, read as the reverse complement.
ACGGGGACGGGCAGGAACAGCTCTGGCCGGTGGCCGTCGTCGCCGAATCCCGCGACGACCGTTCGGTGGTATTCCGCACCTACTGCAGCCAGTGGCAGGTCGACGGGCGCCGCGAGCACGCCAGGCCCGCCATCCTCAGCTCGGCGGCGGACCTGCCGGGAGATGTCGTCGGCCGCTTCAGCGCCGCGCTTGGCGCCGGCGACGCCGACGCGGTGGTCGGCACCTTCGCGCCGGACGGGTACTACCGCGAGGCCGCCGGCCCGCAGGCCGCCCACCGCGGCGAGGCGGAGCTCCGCTCGTTCTTCGCCGCCCTGTTCAGCGCGGGCGGCGGCGTCAGCCTGCGGCCCTGCGTCATTACCGACGACGGCGTGCGCTGCGCCATCGAGTACAACTGCGTCCGCTGGGGCGGCCGCGAGCTGCCGCCGCAGGCCGGGCTGTGCGTCTGCGAACGCGGACCCGACGGGCTGCTGGCCGCCGTCCGCGAGTACGACGACCTCGAGCCACCGGACTAGACGGAGAAGTACTTCACTAGACGGAGAAGTACTTCGCCTGCGGGTGGTGCACGACGATCGCGTCGGTGGACTGCTCCGGGTGCAGCTGCATCTCCTCCGACAGCTCCACGCCGATCCGCGCCGGGTCGAGCAGCCTTGCGATTTTGGCCCGATCGGCCAGGTCCGGGCAGGCGGGGTAGCCGATCGAGTACCGCGCGCCCTGGTAGCGCACGTCGAAGAACTGCGCCAGCTCCGCCGGGTCCGCGGCCGAGATGCCCAGCTCCCGCCGCACCCGCACGTGCCAGTACTCCGCCAGCGCCTCGGTGAGCTGGACGGACAGCCCGTGCAGCTCCAGGTATTCGCGGTAGGCGTTCTTCGCGAACAATTCCGCCGTCGCGGTCGAGATCGCCGACCCCATGGTGGCGAGCTGGAACGCCACCACGTCGGTCTCCCCGGCCGCGCGCGGCCGGAAGAAGTCGGCCAGGCACAGCCGCGCGTCGCGGCGCTGCCGGGGGAAGCTGAACCGCTCCAGCTCCGATCCCGACTCCGACAGCACGATGAGGTCGTTCCCCTCGCTCACGCACCGGAAGTAGCCGTACACCACGGCGGCCTGCAGCAGCCCCTCGGTCTGTGCCCGCTCCAGCCACATCCGCAGTCGCGGCCGCCCCTCGGTCTCCACCAGTTCCTCGTAGCCGGGGCCGCCCTCCTTCCGCGACGGCTTGAGCCCCCACTGCCCCATGAACGTCGCCCGCTCGTCCAGGTACGCCCCGTACTCCGCGAGCGGCACGCCCTTCACCACGCGCGTCCCGAAGAACGGCGGCTCCGGCACCGGGTTCTCCGCCGATATATCCCCGGAACGTACGCTGCTGACTGCGGGATCGTCCTGCTCCGCCGTTTCGGCGGCGCTGGCACGGGCCCGGACCCGGCGGGTGCGCAGCTCAGGCAGCGCGGCGCCAGGCTCGCCTCGCTTGACGGCCATCGCGGCGCTCATCAGCCGCAGGCCCTCGAAGGCGTCGCGGGCGTAGCGGACCTCGCCCTGGAACAGCGCGGCCAGGTCCTGCTCGACGTAGGCCCTGGTGAGCGCCGCGCCGCCGAGCAGCACCGGCCAGCGGGCGGCGATGCCGCGGGAGTTGAGCTCGGCGAGGTTGTCCCTCATCACTACGGTGGACTTCACCAGCAAGCCCGACATCCCTATGACGTCGGCCCGGTGCTCCTCGGCGGCGGAGATGATCGAGGAGATCGGCTGCTTGATGCCGATGTTTACGACGTCGTAGCCGTTATTGGACAAGATGATGTCGACCAGGTTCTTGCCGATGTCGTGCACGTCGCCCCTGACCGTGGCGAGCACGATCTTGCCCCGGCCGCCCGCGTCCGCTCGCTCCATATGCGGCTCCAGGTAGCCGACCGAGGCCTTCATCACCTCGGCGGACTGCAGCACGAACGGCAGCTGCATCTGGCCTGAGCCGAACAGCTCGCCCACCGTCTTCATGCCGTCGAGCAGCACGTCGTTGACGATCTCCAGGGCGGGCCGCTCCGCGAGCGCCAGGTCCAGGTCGGCCTCGAGGCCGTTGCGCTCGCCGTCGATGATCCGCCGCTTGAGCCGGTCCCACAGCGGCAGCCCGGCCAGCTCTGCGGCCCGCTCGGCCTTGGCCGACGTGGCGTCCACGCCCTCGAACAGCTCCAGCATCTTCGCCAGCGGGTCGTAGCCGGGCCGGCGCCGGTCGTAGACCAGGTCGAGGGCGACCTCGCGCTGCTCCTCCGGGATGCGCGCCAGCGGCATGATCTTCGACGGGTGCACGATCGCCGAGTCGAGGCCGGCCTGGACGCACTCGGCGAGGAACACCGAGTTCAGCACGGCGCGCGCGGCCGGCTTCAGCCCGAACGACACGTTGGACACCCCGAGAGTCGTCTGCACCTCCGGATAGCGCCGCTTCAGCTCGCCGATCGCCTCGATCGTCTCCAGCGCGTCCCGCCGCGTCTCCTCCTGGCCGGTGGCGATCGGGAACGTCAGGCAGTCGACGATGATGTCCTCGGTGTGCATCCCCCAGGTGCCCGTCAGGTCGCGGATCAGCCGCTCGGCGACCTCCACCTTCCACAGCGCGGTGCGCGCCTGGCCGCGCTCGTCGATGGTCAGCGCGACCACCGCGGCGCCGTGCTCCTTGATGAGGGGCATCAGCCTGGCGATCCGCGAGTCGGGCCCGTCGCCGTCCTCGTAGTTGACCGAGTTGACGACGGCGCGGCCGCCGATCAGCTCGAGGCCCGCCTCGATCACCGCCGGCTCGGTGGAGTCGAGCACCAGCGGCAGCGTGGCCGCGGTCGCCAGCCGTCCGGCTATCTCGCGCATGTCGGCGACGCCGTCGCGGCCGACGTAGTCCACGCACACGTCGAGCAGGTGCGCGCCGTCCCTGGTCTGGCCGCGCGCGATCGCCACGCAGTCCTCGAACTTGTCGGCGATCATCGCCTCGCGGAACGCTTTCGAGCCGTTGGCGTTGGTCCGCTCCCCGATCGCGAGGAACGCGGTGTCCTGCCGGAACGGCACGTGGCTGTACAGCGACGCCACTCCCGGCTCAGGGTCCGGCGACCGCCGGCCGAGCGGGCGGCCCGCGGGCCTCGCC
>NZ_JBARCR010001076.1:0-2019 GCF_049794275.1 Trebonia sp. | reverse complement strand
CCAGGCCGCGGACTCCAGCGCGCTCAGCGTGCGGTACAGCGCGTCGGCGACCCGGCTGAACGCCTCGGCCGGCGAGATCGCCGGGACCTCGGGGACCGGCTCGCCGGCCGCCCTGGCGCGGCGTGACGCGTCAAGCACCCGGGCCCGCAGGTCCGGGGGCACGGTAGGCTGGGCCGCTGTCACGGTGCCTCCAGAAGCTGCCGGTCGAGCACGGCTTCCAGCTTGGCGAGCGCCAGCCGGAGCCGCGACTTCACGGTTCCCTCGGGAATGCCGACCGCACTTGCCACTTCCCGGCAGGTCATCCCCTCGAAGTAGGCGAGCTCGACCACCTGGCGCTGGGCGGCGGGCAGCCGCTGAATGGCCGCTCGCACCTCGCTGGCCATGTGCGCGCTGAGCACCTGCTCGCCTGGTGACGGCGGCCCCTCGTCGATCGTCAGCCGGTAGTGCTGCTCCTGCCTGGCGATCCGGCGCAGTTCGCTGCGGATGGCGTCCACCGCGCGGTGCCGCGCTAGGAGCATCAGGTAGCCGCGCAGCGACCCGGCGTCCGGGTCGTACCGATGCGGGTGAGACCACAGCTCCACGAACACGTCCTGCACGACATCCTGCGCGCCGCCGCCGGCCCCGACGACGTACGCGGCCGCGCCGTACACCGCGGCCCCGAAGCGGTCGAACACCTCGGCCAGCGCATGATCGTCGCCTGCTGTCAGCCGCGCTGCCAGCAGGGCATCAGTCCCCCCCACTTGGGAAGGTAACGTAGCGGCGGCCGGGTCCACAATCTTTAGCGACTAGTTAAGGGCGATGAGTTGAGCGGCCAGAAGACGTCTCAATGGACATGAGCACGACGACGCTGCTAACCGGGCGGGGACTGGTCGAGTCGCCGCGCTGGCACGACGGGCGGCTGTACTTCTCCGACTGGTCCGCTGGCGAGGTCCTGGCCGTCGGGCTCGACGGCCGCAGCGAGGTGGTCGCGCGCGTGCGATCGCTGCCGCTGTGCGCCGCCTGGCGGCCCGATGGCCGGCTGCTCATCGTCTCGTCCGCTGACGGCAAGCTGCTGCGCCTGGAACCCGACGGATCGCTGGTCACGCAGGCCGACCTCGGCAGCCGCGGCACCTGGAACGACATCGTGATTGACGGCCGCGGCAACTCCTACGTCAACGGGGCGGGCTTCGACCCGACGGCCGGCGAGGCGCCGAAGCCCGGTTCGGTGTTCCTGGTCACGCCGGACGGCCAGGTGCGCGAGGTGGCCGGGGACATCGCCTTCCCGAACGGGATGGCGGTGACCGCCGACAACTCCACGCTGATCGTCGCGGACTCCTACCGGCACTGCCTGGTCGCCTTCGACATCGCGGCCGACGGCGGGCTGTCCGGCCGGCGAGTGTGGGCCGACCTTGGCGTGGGCACGCCGGACGGCATCGCGGTCGACTTGGAGAACGCCGTCTGGTACGCGGACGTGCCGAACAAGCGGTGCGCGCGGGTCGCAGAGGGCGGCGAGGTCCGGCAGGTCGTCGAGCTGGACCGCGGCGGCTTCGCCTGCGCCCTCGGCGGCCCCGGCCGGACGACGCTGTTCGTCACCGCTGCCGAATGGCGCGGCATGGGCCAGGCAGAGATGGTGGCGCCCGGCAGCGGTCAGGTCGTCATGACTTCGGTTGAGGTCCCGGGCGCCGGCTGGCCGTAAAGCAGTCGCCTTTGGTCTCCGGCGGCCACTAGCATGGCCGGGTGCACCGGCTCTTCCCGATAACCCCGCCACCGCGCTCCTGAGCGGGGCGTTGTAGCCGTCTTCCTTTCTTAGGGCTGCCTAGCGCGCCCCGCTTCCGCGACCTGTTTTTCTTCTCTCGTCGCAGGAGCGATCTGTCATGTCTGCTTCCGTTTACCTCGTCATGTCCGGGCTGCTGTGGGGCACCGGGGGCCTCACAGGTACCGAATTCGGCCACGTCACCGGGCTGTCCGCGCTCGCGGTCGCGGCTTACCGCCTGCTTGCGGGCGGCGGGCTCATCGTCATCTTCAAGATCGCGGCGGGGA
>NZ_JBARCR010001075.1:0-1896 GCF_049794275.1 Trebonia sp. | reverse complement strand
CCTCGGCGTTCGACGCGAGCGGCACCCACTCCCGGCCCGGCAGGTTGGCCGCGAGCCAGCGGCGGCACTGCGCTTCGGCCTGCGGGTGCCCGCCCACGGTCTTCACGTCCTCGAGGGCGGTGCCCGGCGTGGCGAGCAGCGCGAACTCGATCGGCAGCGTGGTCTCGGCGCGGATCAGCAGGTCACCGGCGCCGGTCAGGTCGTCGACGGTGGCGGTGACGATGCCCTCGACCGAGCTCTCGACCGGCACCACACCCCGCTCGGCCTCCCCCGACCTGACAGCCGCCAGGGTCGCGCCGACCGACGGATACGGCACCGGCTGAACCTCGTCGGGGCGTGGCGAGCCAGCGAGGCTCGCCACGGCGGCCTCGGTAAACGTTCCTTCCGGACCGAGATAGGCGTAGCGCATAGCCCAATCATGCCGTAGCCGCGATCATGGAAAGGCCCGTCCCCAGCCGCGCCGAATGCACCGCCTGCGCTTCCTCGGGCGACAGTTCCTGAACGCCCTTGCACGCGCGCACCGACTTGGCGTACGTGCGGGTCTCCGCGCGCCCGTTGATCGAGCTGAGCACCACGCCATCGCCGACCGCGTTAAGCAGGGCGAGCGAGAACGACAGCTGCCCGGACATCTCGTGCAGCGCGTCGTACCTGACGATCGCCACGTCGCGCAGTGCGCGCGGATCGACCGTGCCGCGTGACCCCACGGCGCCCTGGATCAGCTCATTGCACTCGCGCACGACGCGGCTGGCCCGCCGGTGAGCGGCCACGCCGACCGAAATGCCGATCACCCCGGCCAGCACCGCCACCACAGAGATCGCGATCGCTATCACATTTAGGACTATACATGTCACACATAGTCACTACCGGCCGCCGGCACACGAGAAGGACGAGCAGCGTCGCCAGCACCGCCGGGGTTATCGCCGAGCGCAGCACGGGTTCCATCCAGCGCAGCGCGCCGGGGATGGTGATGCCCGTGGCCCTGGCCGGCAGATACCCGAAGGCGAGCACCGTCGTTCGCGCGAGCAACAGCCAGTCGAACCAGGAGGCGGGCAACAGGGCAAGCAGCGCCCACGCCAGCGCGTCGTACCACGGCAGTACGTACGGCCACGCCGCCAGCCAGACCACCACGAACAGAAACGCCCACCCGATCGACTGCCCGGCGCTTTGTCCCTGATTCGCGCTGTCAGAGCGACGGAAATCAGGGACAAAGCGCACCACCAGCAAGGCGGCGAGCACCACGGCGCACCAGCGAACCACGTCGTTGGCAACCGGTTCGGCGACAAAGTAGCTCAGCACCGCGCGGACCACCCGCCACGGCGATCCCACCGACACCAGGGCGCTCGCCCGGGTTGTCTGCCCGATCCCGGCGGAGCCCATCACCAGGAGGTCCGTGACCGCTACGACGCCGAACCCCGCCGCCAGGCCGGCTGCCGTCAGCCGCTTCCTGGCGGCGAGCAGGGCGATGGCCAGGCCAATGGCCATCAGCGCCGCCGTGGGTTTCACCGCGAAGCCCAGGCCGAGCAGGGTCCCGGCGGCGGCGCCGCGCAGGGCCCCGGGGGTAACCACGGGCCCGTTCCGGATGACGGGGAAGAGCACCGCGAGACCGCCGATGCTGAACGCGACGGCCAGCCCGTCGACATGGCTGCCCGCCACCAGCACCTGCAGCAGCAGCGGATTGCAGGTCCACAGCAGCGCTGCCCGCAGCTGGGCGGTCCGGCCGCGCGCGAGCCGGTACAGCAGCACCCCGGTCACGACGAACGCGGCGGCGCTCACCAGGTCGAGCGCGAACACCGTCAGCCGCGCGGAGAGCCCGCCGACCAGCGCCGCGGCGCCGAACACCCCGGTCGCGAGCGCCCCGTACACCGATGGCGTGCCCGCCCAGTCCTGCACCGCCCG
>NZ_JBARCR010001074.1:0-1596 GCF_049794275.1 Trebonia sp. | reverse complement strand
GTCAGGAACACCTTGAGCGGCGCGTCGGGCGCGACCACCGTGCCGATGTCGCGCCCTTCGGCGACGATGCCGCCGACGGCCGCCGCGATGATGGCGCGCTGCTGTTCGATCAAGTGCCGCCGCACCGCGGGGATGTGGGCGACGGCGCTGACCTGAGCGGAAACCTCCCGCGTGCGGATATCGCGGGAAACGTCCGTGCCGTTGACCCGCGTCCACGGGTCATCAGGGTCGGTACCGACCTCGATGACCGGCTTCGCGGCGAGGCTCGCCACCAGCGCTTCGTCGGCCGTGTCGGCGGGCGCGTCTATCAGCCACCAGGTCAGCGCGCGGTACATCGCGCCGGTGTCCAGGTAGCGCAGGCCAAGGGCGCGCGCGGCGCCACGCGAGGCGCTCGACTTACCCGACCCTGACGGCCCGTCCACGGCCACGACAAAATGCCCCGGCGAAGAATCTCCCACCCCGAAATGGTACCGGCAGCGCCGGCATCCCTTCCCCGCTGACGTCCGAGCGTGCGCCCCGGTGGCGGCGGCGCGCGCCGCTTCTTGCTGTTATCAACTCATTGGGCGTGACCACGAAAGAAAAGCACGCGCATAGGGTGCTTTTCTTTCGTGATCATGAAATCGGCAGGCTGTAAGTCGCGTGAGTGGCTGTCAGCCGCCGCTCTTGCGGCGGAAGTTGCGGCGGCTGGCCGCCGGGCCGTGCGCGCCGTGGATCTTGCCGGTGTCCTGGCTGCCGCTGCTCTGGCCCTCCGCGTGCGCCTGGTTCTTACGATCCAGGGCCTCGCGGAACTTCCGCTTCATTTCGTCCATGTCCTGCTTCGCATGGTCGCCGTCGTCCTGCGCCGTGGGCGCCTCGGTGACCAGCTCCGGTTCGCCCTGCTTCACGCCGGCCTCAGGGGCGGTCTGGTCGGCCTCGGCCTCGGCCTTGGCTTCGGGGGCGGCCCGTTTCGCGGTGTCACTCATGAAGTCAAGCTTCGCACACCCTCGCCGGACGGTGACAACACCTTTACCGGCGCACCGGCCAGCCGCCCGCCTCCATCGCGTCCAGCAGCGCCGCCGCCTGGTCCGGGCGGACCGACAGTTCGGCCACGCCGACCGGCAGGCCTGGCGAGTGCTCGATCCGCACGTCCTCGATGTTCACCCCGGCGGCGCCCGCGGCGTTGAACAGCCTGGCCAGTTCGCCTGGCTGGTCGGGGATGACCACCTGCACCACGGTGAAGTTGCGCGGCTGGCCGCCGTGCTTCCCAGGGATCCGCGCCACCCCGGCCTGCCCCCGCTCGAGCAAGTCAGTGACGTCGGCCGGCGTTTCCGGGGAAACGCCGGCGAGAGCGCGGGCGGCCGCGGAGAGGTCGACGGCCACCGCGGCGAGCACCTCGGCGACCGGGCCCGCGTTGGCGGACAAGATCTGCGTCCATAGCGCGCTGTCCCCCGCCGCGATCCTCGTGACGTCACGCAGTCCCTGCCCGGCCAGCCGGAGGGCGTCGGCGGGCACCACGGACGGCGCCAGCCGCGCCGCCATCGCGGCAGCGACCAGATGCGGCACGTGCGAGACCAGTGCCACCCACTGGTCATGCGTTTCCGGATCGGTGATCACCGG
>NZ_JBARCR010001073.1:0-5274 GCF_049794275.1 Trebonia sp. | reverse complement strand
CGAGATCGGCCGGGTGGCCGCCGCGTTACGGACCCGGGTGGTTGCCGCGCCGCTGCCGCCGGCGGTGGCGGCGGCGATCTCCGCCGGGTACGCGGCCCTTGGCGGGGATTCGGCGGACGTGGCGGTGCGCTCGTCGGCCACCGTGGAGGACAGCGCGGACGCGTCCTTCGCCGGCCTGCAGGACACCTACCTGGGCGTGCGCGGCTCCGCGCCGGTGCTGGACCACGTGCGGCGCTGCTGGGCGAGCCTGTACAACGACGAGTCGGTGGCCTACCGCCGTCGTCTCGGCATGGCCGAGGACGGCGTCGCGATGGCCGTCGTCGTGCAGCGGATGGTCGGCCCGCGCTCGGCCGGGGTCTTGTTCACGCGCTCCCCGGTCACGGGCGACCGTTCGGTGGTGGCGATCGAGGGCACCTGGGGCCTCGGGTCCGCCCTGGTGTCCGGCGACGTGACCCCGGACAGCTTCACGGTCAGCAAGATCACGGGCGAGATCACCGGCCGGCGCGTCTCGCCTAAGGGGCGTCTGCATTCTTTTATCCCGAACGGGCCCGGGGTGACCGTCACCGACACCCCTGCTGCGCAGCGCGAGGCGGCCTGCCTCACCGACGACGAGATCCGGGCGCTCGCGGACGTCGGCCGCCAGGTGGAAGCCCACTACGGCGCCCCCCAGGACATCGAATGGGCCTTGCTGGACGGGGACGCCCCGGCCGCCGAGCGCATCGTCTTGCTGCAGAGCCGGCCCGAGACGGTCTGGGCCGCGCGCACCGCGGCCCCCGTCGCCGCCCCGAAACGCCGTCCCGCCGACCACGTCCTCTCCCTGTTCGGGAAACCCCAATGACCGGACGCGCCGCCGAAAGATCGTGGGGAGTTCGGCGCCTGAAACGGGGTCAAAGTCCGCACGATGATTCCGGGACGGCCCCGTGGACCTGACGAACGACGACGTCGCGGAGATCCTGGCCCTGCTGGACTCGCTCCCCTATGACGAGCTCGACCTCCAGACGCCTCGATTCCGCCTCACGCTCCGCCGCACCCCGGGCGGCTGGACCGAGGAGTCGCAGACCCTCACCGAGCCCACGGCTGTCACACCCGCCCCGAACGGCTCAGGGGCATCCCCCGCCGCGCCCCAGCCCGCCGCGCAACCCCCCGCGTCTCAGCTCTCAGCACCGCAGCCTCCCGGGATGGTCGACGTCCCGGCGCCGTTGCCTGGGACGTTTTACCGGGCACCGCGGCCAGGGGCGGCCCCGTTCGTCGAGGTGGGAGACGAGGTGCGCGAGGATACGGTCGTGGCGATCGTGGAGACGATGAAGCTGATGAACTCGGTGCACGCGGGGACGCGCGGGCGGGTCGCCGAGATTTGCCTGGAGAACGCGGAGCCCGTAGGCCAGGGCACCACGCTGATGTGGATCGAGCCGGTCTCGTGAATCCAGCTGCCCCACGGATGGTGCACCGACCTGGCACCAAGCCGCCTAAGGCCAGGGGTATCCGGGCGGATATTTACCCCATATTGGGACATACCGTCCAGACTCGCGGCAGGTTTGGTCGGCCGCTTCCAGGATTGGGTGTAGTTAAGGGGCCTATAGCACCCGAAAGTACACCCAATGATGACTGTCACCGCTTTAGATACCCCCATTGGGTATATTCACCCGGTTGGGGAGCCGGGTCGTGAGCGGACGGCATGGGTTCCGGCGGGTGCTGGTCGCCAACCGGGGCGAGATCGCCGCGCGGGTGATCCGCACCTGCCGGCGGCTGGGCATCGAGACGGTGCTGACCGTGTCCGACGCGGACGCCGGGTCGGTGCCCGCGCGGCTCGCGGACAAGGTCGCGGCGATCGGGCCGCCGCCAGCGGCGGCGAGCTACCTGGACATCGACGCCGTTGTCGGCGCGGCGGTCGCCGCCGGCGCGGACGCCGTCCATCCCGGGTACGGGTTCCTGTCGGAGAACGCGCGCCTGGCGCGGGCGTGCGCGGCGGCCGGCGTGGTGTTCATCGGACCCACCCCTGAGACGCTTGCGGCCAGCGGGGACAAGCTGGCGGCCCGCGAGCACGCGGCCGCCGCCGGGCTGCCCGTCCTGCCCGGCGGGCACGTAACCGACCCAGAGGCCAGTGAACTCGCCAGCCGGATCGGGTTTCCTGTACTGGTTAAGGCCGCCGGGGGCGGCGGGGGGCGCGGGTTGCGGGTGGTCCGCGATCCGGGTGAGCTGGGCTACGCGGTGGCGGTGGCGAGCGCGGAGGCAGAGGCGGCGTTCGGGGACGGGCGGGTGTACCTGGAGCGGTACGTGTCGCCCGCGCGGCACGTCGAGGTGCAACTGCTCGGCGACGGGCAGCGGGTGGTGCACCTCGGGACGCGGGACTGCTCGGTGCAGCGGCGCTATCAGAAGCTCATCGAGGAAGCTCCGGCGCCCCTACTCGCCGACGGGCTGCGCGGCCGGCTGCACGCCGCGGCCGTCGCGCTCGGCGAGCACCTGCGGTACCGCGGCGCGGGCACGGTCGAGTTCCTCGTCGACCCGGAACGCGAGGAGTTCTACTTCCTTGAGGTCAACGCCCGCATCCAGGTCGAGCACCCGGTGACGGAGGCGATCACCGGACTGGACCTGGTCGAGGAGCAGATCGCGATCGCGGAGGGACGGCCGCTACGCGTCCGCCAGGAGGATGTCGCGTTCGCCGGGCACGCGATCGAGTGCCGGATCAACGCCGAGGATCCCCGCCGGGATTTCCTGCCCAGCCCGGGGACGATCACCCGCGTGGTGTTCCCCGCGGGCACCGGGGTCCGGGTCGACACGCACATCCAGGCCGGCGCGACGGTGCCGCCGCACTACGACTCGCTGCTCGCCAAGGTCATCGGGCACGGCGCGGACCGCGGCGAGGCGCTCGCGACGCTGCGCGGCGCCCTGGACCGGTGCGCTGTCGACGGGGTGGTGACCAACCTGGACATGCATCGCGGGCTGCTGGCAGACACCGAGTTCGGGAAGGGCGGCGTGGATACGGGGTATCTCGGCAGGTTCCTGGAGTCAGCCGCGTCCGTTCGGGATGCTCCGCCAGCTCTGGGGGCGATGGTCCCCACGGAACCCCCCGCAGGCGCCGACTCAGGAGTCGGCGATGGCCGATCTTGAGCTGGTGGATGTCTCGCTGCGCGACGGGAACCAGTCGCTGTGGGGGGCGACCGGGCTGCGCACGGCGCATGTCGCGCAGATCGCGCCGGTGCTGAACAGGGTCGGGTTCCGGGCGCTGGACTTCTCGTCGAGCACGGCGATGGGCGTGTCGGTGCGGACGCACCGGGAGAACCCGTGGGACCTGCTGCGGCTGACCCGCAAGGCGATGCCGGACACGCGGCTGCAGTTCATCGGCACCGGGTTCCGGTTCATCTCGTGGGAGCGGGCGCATCCCGAGGTGATGGAGCTCGTCTACACGAGCCTGGTCAACGCGGGGATGGACCGGTTCGTCGTGCTCGACCCGACGCACGACATGGACGCGGTGCGGGAGACCGCGCGGATCATCAAGAAAGCGGGCGGGGCCGGCGCCGAGGTCATCGCGGCGCTCACCTACACCGTGTCCGCCGCGCACGACGACGCGTTCTACGCCGGGATCGCGGAGCAGTACGCGAACTGCCCGGATATCGACCGGGCGTACGTGAAGGACCCCGCTGGGATCCTCACCCCCGAACGGGCGGGGACGCTGCTGCCCGCCGTCCTCGGTGCGCTGAATGGCAAGCCGCTGGAACTGCACGCGCACGCCTCGCTCGGGCTGTCGCCGCTGACCTGCCTGGTGGCCGCCGGCCTGGGCGTGCGGGTGCTGCAGGTGGGGTGCGGCGCCCTCGGCAACGGCACCTCGCTGCCCGACGCGGAAAAGCTCGTCGCCAACCTCCGCGCCGACGGGCACACCGTCGACGTGGACGACCGGCTGCTGGCGGCCGTCGCCAGGTACTTCGACTCGGTCGCGGAGGCCGAGGGGCTGCCGGCCGGGCAGCCACGCGAGTACGACGCGGCGTTCATGCACCATCAGGTCGCGGGCGGGGTGATGACCACGCTGCGGCGGCAGCTGTCAGAACTGGGGATGGAGCACCGGTTCGGCGAGGTCATGGAGGAGGTCGGGCGGGTCCGCGCGGAACTGGGCTACCCGATCATGGTGACGCCGTTCCCGCAGATGGTGATCGGTCAGGCGCTGGCGAATGTCCTGCGCGCCCACTCCCTGAATGGGGGCGCGCGGTACGACCAGGTGCCCGACCAGGTGATCAGGTACGTGCTGGGAAAGTTCGGCAAGCCGACGATGCCGGTGGAGCCGTCCGTGCTCGACCGCATCCTCAGCCGGCCGAGGGCGACGGAGCTGGCGAGCGAGCCGCCGCCGCTGTCGGTGTCCGAGCTGCGGCACCGGTTCGGGGAGCGGACGGGTGACGAGGAGCTGCTGCTGCGCTTCGGGATGCCGGGCGGCGAGGTGGACGGGATGGTCGCCGCCGCGCCTCCCGTCACGCACTACAACCCGGACCTGCAGCCAGTGCTGCGGCTGCTGCGGGAGCTGGCCGGGCGCCGGCCGGCGGCTGAGCTGACGGTGGACAAGCCGGGGTTCCGGCTGAGCGTGAGGGGCGGGCAGCGTGACTGACGGCGTGACTGACGGGGTGACTGACGCGGTGACTGACGCGGTGCGCGAGCGGCTCAGGGACGCGCGCGGGTTCATCTTCGACATGGACGGGACGCTCGTCCTTGGCGACCGGGTGAACCACGGCCTTCGCCCGCTGCCCGGCGCGGTCGCGATGCTCGAGTGGGTGCGGGACCGCGGGCTGCCGTACGTGGTGTTCACGAACGGGACCAACCGTTCGCCGGCGCATTTCGCCCAGGTGCTGCGCGAGGCGGGCCTGCCGGTGCCCGAGGACCGCATGATGACCCCGGCGAGCAGCGCGGTGGTGATGTTCACCAGGCGCGGCTACAAGCGGGTGATGGTGCTCGGCGGCGATGGCCTGGCTCTGCCGTTGCGGGAGGCGGGGATCGAGGTGGTGCCGCCGGCCGACGAGGCGGGGCCGGTGGACGCGGTGTTCGTCGGGTGGTTCCCCGAGTTCACGATGCCCGCGCTGCAGGCGGCGTGCGAGGCGGTGTGGGGCGGGGCGACGCTGTTCAGCGCGTCGGAGACGCCGTTCTTCGCGTCGGCCAACGGCCGGGCGCTCGGCACCTCGCGCGCGATCAGCGCGATGATCAGGTCGCTGACCGGCTGCGGGCTGCGGATCACCGGCAAGCCGTCGCTCGACGCGCTGCGCGCCGCCGCGTCGCGGCTGGGGGTCCGGCCGGCGT
>NZ_JBARCR010001072.1:0-3008 GCF_049794275.1 Trebonia sp. | reverse complement strand
TCCCGCGGCGGAGCATCCCAGGCCGGGGCGTTCCAGGCCGCGGCTTCCCGACCGGGGGCATCCCAGGAAGAGGCTTCCCGTGCTGCGCTGTCCCGCGCCGGGGTATCCCAGGGGGCGGCTTTCTCCCGTCCCGGAGGGCTCCAGGCCGGGGTGTCCTGCGCAGGGGCGTTCCTGGCGGCCCAGTCGCCTCTGGCGGCCGGCTCCCTGGCCGGTGCCTCGCGGCCGGGCTGTGCCTCCCTGCCGGGCTGGGCGCCTTGGGCGGGCTGGCCGAACGCGGCCTGGCCGAAGGCCGGCTGGGGCTGACCGGGCTGGGTCTCCCTGCCGGATGGCGCGCCCTGGGGGCCCTGGCCGAAGGCGGGCTGGGGCTGGCCGTATCCGGACGGGCCGAATCCTGGCGTCCCCTGACCCCCTTGCTGCCCCCCCTGCGCGGCTGCCCGGACCGCGTCCCTGGAGTTGCCGGCGTCAGGCGGGAACTGCCCGATGGGGAAGGCAGCGGAACTCCCGGCAGGAACCGGGGCGTCGGGAGAATCCCCGCGTCCGTTCGGGAGAACCTGATTTTGACTGGGAAGTCGCGATTCCTCCGCGCTCGCGCCCGCGGCGGCGGGGCCCGGTGACACCTCCGGTTCCCCGAACAGTTCCGCGCGCCTGAGCACCACCCCGATGGCGAGCACGACCAGCGCGGCCGCGCTTACCCCGATCGCCACGTAGACGAACAGCAGCTTGCTCGTGACCACCCCGGCGACAAGGACGCCGACGGCGACAGCAACCAGCGCGGCGCTGAACCGGATCACCTGTCATCTCCTCGTGTCCGGGCGCGCCGGAGGTGCTGGCTACTCGGGTCAGCGGCCGTCTGGGCGGTAGCCCGCGTGCTCGGGGACGGCATACTGCGCGGCGGTGGGCGCTGCTCCCCCGCCGTTGCGGATCGCGGGCTGTCCGACGCCAGCGGGAAGCTGCGGAGCGCTCGGCGACGACACGGCGGGGAACGTGCCGCTGTCGGTCACGCCGGCCTCCAGGTCGCGAAGCTGGCCCTCCAGGTACGCCTTCAGCCTGCTGCGGTACTCCCGCTCAAAGGCGCGCAGGTCGTCGACCCGGCGCTCAAGCTCCTCACGCTGCTGAACAAGCGAACCCATCGCCTGACGGTGCCGCTCCTGGGCGTCCCGCTCCAGGCTCTCGGCGCGCGCCCTGGCGTCGCCGGTGATCTGCTCCGCCTGGCGCCGGGCCTTGGTGAGCACCTCGTCAGCCTCGCGGCGCGCGCGGCCGAGGGTCTCGTCGGCCTCCCGGCGGGCGTCGGCGATCGCCTGGTCGGCGGTCTGCTGGGCCAGCGACAGCACGCGGGCGGCCGTGTCCATGTTGTCCTCGACCGGGTGGCGCATCCGGTCCATCATCATGGGCTCCGGCTGCCTGCGCTCCGGCGGCGGCTCCGGCATCATCATGTCCTTAGGATCGGACAATGGGGAGCTCAAGGCCGGAATGCCGGCAGGCTTCCCGCCACCGCGCAACACTTCGGCCAGCTTCGCCCGGAGCTCTTCGTTCTCCTGGATCAGCCGGTCTAGCTCAGCCTCAACCTCGTCAAGGAAGGCATCAACCTCTTCCTCGTCGTAGCCGGGCCTAAGCCTGGTCGTACTGAACTGCTTGTTCCGCACATCCGCGGGCGTCAGCGGCATCTCTTGGTCTCCTCGGCGCGCTTGGCTGCGTTCCCCAGCACCGTACCTAAGTTCTCAGCACCGTACTTGATCAGCAACGGTACATGGTTCTACAGCGCGGGGACGGCTACCTGCAGCAAAATCAGTACCACGATGAACAGCACGATGTAACTGAGATCCATGGCTACTGTACCGATCCGGAGGGGCGGGATGTAGCGACGCAGGAATTTCAGTGGTGGATCGGTGGCTGTGAAAATCCCCTCAGCCAGCACCAGAACGACCCCCGTCGGCCGCCATGACCTCGCGAAAACCTGAATCCAGCCGATGATCATCCGGCCGACAAGCACCACGAGGTAGATCGACAGCACGTAGGTGAGGACGACTTTCAGGAGCTGCATCACATCACCCGTCCCGTGCCCAGCGGCCTCCGCTGGCGTCGCGGGTGAGCGCCGCTCCGGATGCTGTTCGCTGTCACTTGATCACTACACGTCCGTTAGCTCTGGTTGAAGAAACCCCGCTCCGCGATGCGGGCCTTGTCTTCCGCCGTCACCTCGACGTTAGCCGGGGAGAGGAGGAAAACCTTGTTCGTCACCTTATCGATGGACCCCCGCAAACCGAAGATCAATCCCGCCGCGAAGTCGACAAGCCGCCGTGCGTCACTGTCGACCATCTCGGTCAAGTTCATGATCACCGGAGTGCCGTCGCGGAAGTGCTCACCGATGTTCCGAGCCTCATTGTACGTGCGTGGATGCAGTGTGGTGATCCTGGCGAGCTCGACCTGCTGCGGCGGAACCGTCTCGATTCGGTGATCGGTCGGGTATCCCGCGTAATCGGCCCGCGAGGACGAGGACGAGGACGAGGGCGAGGGCGGGGGCGCGGGCGCCGCCGGCTCTACCGCGTCGGCCGGCTCGTCGTAGTCGTCGTACTCGTCGTACGCCTCGTAGTTCTCGGCATACCGGCGATCGTCTTCCACGAGGCCAAGGTAGACCGCCATCTTGCGCATCGCGCTGGCCATCCGTCAGTCCTCCGTCATGCCTCAGCCCCGCGTCGCGGCGTGCTCAAAAAAGGCCGCTGGAACGCCTTACGCGACGGACATTACCGGACGAGAGGCCTTCTGGCTCCGAGCAACGCCGTACCAATTCGCACGTGTGTCGCGCCATTTCCGATGGCGGCCTCCAGGTCGCCGCTCATGCCGGCCGAAATGATCGCCGCCGCCGGGTTGACCGCCCGCACCGCGAGGGAGCAGGGACGCAGCGGGGCGAACGCCCGCGCGGGGTCCGCGCCGAGCGGGGCGATGGCCATCACCCCGCCGAGTATGAGGTTCTGCTCGGCCTCGATCGCCTCGGCGATCTCCCGGGCCTGGCC
>NZ_JBARCR010001071.1:0-1877 GCF_049794275.1 Trebonia sp. | reverse complement strand
GGGGCCGCGGTGCTCCCGGGACCGACCGGGTTGGCGGTCGCCGTGTTGCGCGCGCCGTTGGTCAGCGTCCCGCCGCCGCCCCCGTTCCGCGTGCCGTTGCCGTCGGTGCCCGCACCGCCAGACGTCTGGCCGCCGGTCAGCACGTTAGAGGTGACATGACCGATCGCCTGGCGCAGCGGCGGCACCGCCAGCGTGACGAGCGCGATGAACGCGACGCCGGCCAGCACGGCAACCGGCCGCAGCCAGTTGGCGCCCATTGTCCGGTTGGCGCGCGTCGCCCACCTGGCGCCCGGCCAGGCCACCGCACGGGGCCGGGGCACTGACTCAGGCCAGGCCCAGTGCCCGTGCCAGACCCAGTACCGCGCGCGGCTGACGGCGCCGCCGACGACGCTGAGCAGCCACGGCTGAGGCGGCCGCCGCGCGGTCCTCGCGCGGATCCGCTCGAGCGCGTCGGATGCGGGCTCGACGCCGTCGACCGCGGCGGTCAGCTCCCGCCGCAGCGTGGTTTCCAGGTCTCCGTGGGGGACGGTCATGCCGCCACCACCGTGCCCGTCGAGCATCCGCCCGCTCGCCGAGTCATGACGTCTCCAGCTCCAGTATCGATTTCAGCGCCGCCATCGCCCGTGCGGTGTGGCTCTTCACGGCGCCCCTGCTGATTCCCATCGTCGCGGCGATGTCGGCTTCGGACAGGTCGGCGTAGTACCGCAGCACGACGGCCTCCCGCTGCCGGTCCGGCAGCATGCGCAGCGCGGCGATCACCGCCGAGCGCTCGATGAGCGCGAGCGCGCCGTGTTCCGCGCTCGGCTCGTCCGGAGCCGGCTTGGGCGCGTTCTTGTCCACCACCGTGCGGTGCCGCAGCACCGACCGCGACCTGTTGACGACCGCCTGCCGGAGATAGGAAAGCGCCTTCTCCTTCTCCCGCAGCCGCCGCCAGGCGGTGTGCATCGCCTCGAAGGCGTCCTGCACCACTTCCTCCGCGGTCGGCACGTCGTGCACGAGGAGCACGGCAAGCCGCACAAGCGACTTGTACTCACCGTGGTAGATCTCGGTGACAAGACGGTCGGCGTCCCATGCGGAGGCCGCCGGCCGTACGTCGGGGACGAGCGCACTCGCCGCGAGCGTTTCTGTCACTTCTGTTGGACGCGCGACCTTACCTGAAGGTTCACCATCTCCGTCGAGGTTTGCGCTGGCATCCTCGCTGACCGGGGCTGTCGCGGTGATGGCGACGGGATCGGTATCGGCACCGTTGGCGGTGCCATGAGTGCCGCTGACCGAGGCTGTCGCGGCGCCGGCCGCGGGAGCCGCGGCGTCCACGAGCAGGACGGCGTCCGCGGCAGGGCCATCCAGCGCGGCCGTAGCCTGCGCGGACTGGCCATGCACGATGGCGTTCACGGGGTCATTGCCCACGCGTGTGCCGCTTTCTCGCAACTGCGCGCGGCACGGTGCGGCGTGCCGCGACAGTCTTGCACTGCCCAACCCACATTCGGTAACTCCACCCCAGAGACCGCCGCAAGATTGCGGAAAGACAAGAATATCCACCGCGGTTGGGCCGCCGAGCGCAGTTACCGGAATCAACCGGAACACGCGGATCGGCGGTAACCTGCCTACCGACGAGTAATGCGTAACTTCTGCGTAAATTCATTTCCGCGTCAGGAAGCGCCCTCCAAAGGACCGAGGAGGCCTGTGCCCGCGGCCAGGCCGAGCGCGAGGTCCTGGACCCGCCACCGCCGCCCGGCCATTATGATCGTACTGTGCCAGAGTGCTTGTTCTGCGGTATCGCGGCCGGGGAGATCCCGGCCACGGTGGTGCTTGACGGTAAGCGCGTCATCGCCTTCCGGGACGTCAACCCGCAGGCGTCCACGCACGTCCTGGTGATC
>NZ_JBARCR010001070.1:0-3265 GCF_049794275.1 Trebonia sp. | reverse complement strand
CGTGTCGACCCGGCCGTATCGCTCCTTGACCCATCCCGTGAGCTGCTCGATGTTGACCGAGTTGTCGACCTCGATGTGGCACGGCGTGATCCGCTCGCCTTCCGGGTCGATCTCCTTGGCCGCGAGCCCTGCCTTGCGCGGGTCCCTGGAGCCGAGCACCACCGCGTAGCCGGCCATCGCGAGCTGCCGGCAGATCTCGAGTCCTACGCCGCGGTTGCCGCCAGTGACCACGGCCACCGGCAACTGGGAGCGCGCTGGCGTCGTCACCGTCCGATCCCCGCGAAGTAGCCCATGTCCTAATATTTTGCCATCCGCACGCCGGCGCGTGTCCCGCGTTACCGTCCGCTGGCCGCGTCAGCGGCGCCGGCCGGGTCGGCGGCGAGCGTCTCCAGCCGGTAGCGCAGCCGGCAGAGCACCACGTTCGCGGTGCCCCGGCGGATCGCACGGTCCAGGATGATGCCCCGCTGGTTGTGCAGCAGCCATTGCAGGGGACCGGTCGGCTGCACTTCGGGAATCAGCACGACCAGCCGGTGGTACGTGTCCTCCGCCTCGAGCCGGCGCAGGTAGTGAACGATCGGCTTGGCCAGCGACCGGTGCACGGACCGCAGCGTGATCAGCGGCACCTCGGGCCGCCACGCCTGCCACTGCTCGCGGAATGACGCGTCGGGCGCCTGAGCGCCGGTCTCGGAGTCAGAGTCATCATCTGAGTCCGTGTACACCACGGTCACCGCGACCACGTCGTCGCCGAGCGACAGCGCCGCCGAGATGCCTTCCGCGGTCAGCCGGGACAGGCCCATGACCGGCACGACCACAAGCACGGGCATCTTCACGGGCGGCGGCGGCACCTGGCCTATCCCGAGCTGCACGCCGATCCGCTCGTACGCCCGGCCCACCGCGAGGAACAGCAGCACCAGCAGCGGGATGACGATCGCGACCAGCCACGCCCCGGCGAGGAACTTGCTGCCCAGCTCGATCACGGTGGCAGCGAAGGTCAGCACCGCCCCGACGCCGTTGATCCAGGCGCGGTAGACCCAGCCACTGGACCGCTGCTCACGCCAGTGCCGCACCATCCCGACCTGGGACAGCGTGAAGCCGACGAACACCCCGACCGCGAACAGCGGTACCAGCGCCTGCGTGTCACCGCGGGAGGCGACGAGCAGCAGCGCCGCGGCCACCGCCAGCACCCCGATGCCGTAGCGGTACACCCGGCGGTCGGCGCGCAGCCCGAACACGTGCGGCAGGAAGTTGTCATGCGCCAGCAGCCCGGCGAGCACCGGCAGGCCGCCGAACGACGTGTTCGCGGCGAGCGCGAGCAGCACCAGCGTGATCAGCTGGATGACGTAGTAGAGCGCGTTGTGCCCGACCGCGCCCTCGGTGAGCTGCGCGAGCACCGTCGTCCCCGACTGCGGCACCACGTCCCAGCGGCGGATCAGCTCGCCGAGGCCGAGCAGCATCACGCCGAGCAGGACGCCAAGCCACACCTCGGTGTGCTGCGCCCGCTTCGCCCGCGGCTTGCGGAACTGCGGCACCGAGTTGGCGATCGCTTCCACGCCCGTCAGCGCCGAACATCCCGACGCGAACGCCTTCAAGATCAGCAGTACGCCGACAGAATCGGTGATCGACGGCATCGCGTGCGACAGCGCCACGTCCGGCTGCGACCGGACCAGGCCGCCGATGATCACCACGGCCATCGCGGCGATGAACGCGAGCGTGGGCACCATGAAG
This sequence comes from Trebonia sp., assembly GCF_049794275.1. Lineage (NCBI taxonomy): Bacteria > Bacillati > Actinomycetota > Actinomycetes > Streptosporangiales > Treboniaceae > Trebonia > Trebonia sp. The sequence goes on along the minus strand of NZ_JBARCR010001070.1, from coordinate 1,540 downwards.
ATGCGCGCCGACTCCACGACGCCCCACATGTTCGACGCGGTGATCAGGGCGAGCACCAGCAGGCAGAGCCATACCCGGGCGCCGTACAGCGCGGGGAACGCGGCGGTCAGCGCCTCGACGCCGGCGGACACGCCGACCGCGGCGTTCAGGATGTAGTCGACGATCAGGGAGGCCGCCGCGACGAGGGACGGCACCTTCCCGAGATGCCGCTTGGAGACGGCGTACGCGCCGCCCCCGTTAGGGAAGGCCTCGATGACCTGCCGGTAGGAGGTCACCAGCGCGGCGAGCAGGATGACGATCGCGCCGGTGATCGGCAGGCTGTACTTGAGCGCCGACACTCCGGCCGTGACCAGCACGACGAGGATGGCTTCCGGCCCGTAGGCGACGCTCGACAGCGCGTCCAGTGAAAGAGCGGCCAGTCCGCCGAGTGCGGTCAGCCGCTCGCGTTCCCCATCCGGCTGGTTCACGTTCTCGATTATCCCGAACGGGCGCGGCCGTCTCGCCAGCCCGCCGGCTACTCCGCAGGGACTAGGGGGCTCAGCCGATGAGCACCGCGGCGACGATCGCGGCGAGCACGGCCACGCCGACCACGATGCCCGCGAGGAGCCCGATCTTGGAACCGGGAACCCGCATGTGCCAAGGAGCGGGAGGGTCGTCATCCTGCCGCTGCGCGAACGCCTGGAACCGCGCGGTGTCCGCGCTCAGGTCATTATCAACATCGGACATGGTGCGACCTTAGCGTGTTACGCGTGTTCAGAAGGGGCGAACGAATCGGCTCGTTCGATCAGCCTCGACAGCACGATGACGCTTCTGGTGCGCACCACGAACGGCTCCGCGCCGATCCGCTCCATCACCTGCTCGAAGTGCCTGACGTCGGCGGCCCTGATGTGCACCAGCGCGTCTGCCTCGCCGGTCACCGTGCAGGCGTCCGCCACCTCCGGGTAGCCCCGGACCGCCGCGGCGATCACGTCGGGCGTGGTCCGCCCGCTGCAGAACAGCTCGACGTACGCCTCGGTGGTCCAGCCGAGCGCGGCCGGGTCCACGCGCGCGGAGAACCCGGTGATCGCGCCGGAAGCCCGCAGCCGGTCCACCCGCCGCTTGACGGCGGGCGCGGACAGCCCGACCTCATTCCCGATCACCGCGTAGCTGGCCCGGGCGTCCTTGATCAGCGCGGTGATGATCCGCGCGTCGATGTCATCGAGGCTCATCGGCTCACCATCATGGCCCGCGCGGCCCCGGTAGGCAAAAAAATGTGAGGCTCAGTGTCCCGCTTTCACTGAGCCTCACCTATGAGACGTAGGACACCCCTATCCGGTTTACGACTTCTGCAGAAATTTTCGCGCGGGGATCGCGGCTTTCCGCGGGCTGAGCCGGCCGCGTACCGTGATGTCGTGGACCAGAAGGCCTGGCCGCTGGATATCCGCGTGAGCGACCTGGTGACGGTCGCTATCGTGATCGCGGTCATCGAACTGAACGTGGCGGTGGGCGGCGGCGCGGGCGCGGCGCCGCTCGACGCGCTGTCCTGGACGCTCGGCGCGGT
>NZ_JBARCR010001069.1:0-2571 GCF_049794275.1 Trebonia sp. | reverse complement strand
CCAGCGTGGTGTCCAGTCCCGCGGATCGGACCTGTTCGATGAGCGTGTCGAGCTGAGTGAGGTCGGGGACGGGTTGCAGGGATCCACCGGGGTCCTGGCTGGGGCCCTGGCCGGGGTCCTGGCTGGGGCGCTGGCGCAGCACGCCGAGGAGCCGGCGGGTATCGGCCAGCGCGCGCCGCCCGGTGTCCGCCACGCTGCGCATGACGTCGTTGGCGCGCTCCGGTGAGCTGGCCGACGCGGCGATCGCCGCCTCACTCAGCGTGATCATGACGGTGAGGTGGTGGGCGACGATGTCGTGCATCTCGCGGGCGATCCGTGTTCGCTCGGCCGCGACGGCGAGCGCCGCTTGCTGGTCTCGCTCGCGCTCCAGCCGGTCGGCACGGTCGCGCAGTTCGGCGAGGTAGGCGCGGCGGGTGCCGGTGTACAGGCCGAGACCGAGGGCGGCGGCAATCAGGCCGGACAGGAAGATCAGGTCATGCCACCAGCCGGCGCCGGCGAGCAGGGGCAGCGCGGTGACCACGGTGAGCTCGAGTACGCCGCCGCAAGCCAGCGCGTCACGGCGCGACTGCAGCCTCGCCACGGTGTACAGGGCGATGAGCAGCGCCGCCCCGGCGACCAGGTGCCTGTCCCACGAGACCGCGGCGATCTGGGTAACCAGGATCCAGCCGAACACCGGGATGGGCCAGATCCGGCGGACCACCAGCGGCGCCACCATCAGGGCCAGTACGACGAATGCCGCCACCCCGGGCCAGTGGTGGGCGCCTCCCTGGTACAGGTTGGGCAACGACAGCGCCGCGGCCAGCACGGTGACCAGCACGTCGAATACCCAGCGGCGCGCGGGGCGGTTCGCCGGGTATTCGACGGGCCTGAGAAGCCTCATGCTAGGAATTGTCCCCCTTGCTCAGGCGTCCGAGCGCCGCAGCCGCCAGGCCGCCGCGGCGATGAGGACCACGGCGTACCCGCACAGGAGCGCGAACCCGGTCCACGGCGCGAGCGCGTTCGGCGCGTTCTGCGCCCCGCCCCACAGGGCCGCCCCCGCGTTCGAGGGCAGGTAGGGGGTCAGGTGCCCGCTGATCGAGGAGGGCAGCAGGCTGGCCAGCGGCGGGATGACGAAGAACACTCCCGCGAAGGTGGCTATCCCGGCCGCGGTGTTGCGGAACAGCGCGCCCAGGGAGACGCCGATCAAGCCCGCCACGGTGATGTACAGGGCGGCGCCGACGACCGACCGGAGGGCGCCAGGGGCGCTGATGGACACCCCGATGTGGTGGCTGTTCAGCAGCACCTGGCCGAGGAAGAAGGAGATGAAGCTGGCGATGAGCGAGACCGGGAAGATCACGCCGGCGAAGACGGCCAGCTTGCCCCACAAGACCGGCAGCCGGCGCGGAACGGCGGTCAGTGACGCGCGGATCATGCCGGTGCTGTATTCGCCGCTCGCCACCAGCACGCCGAGGACACCGAAAGCCACGACGGCGAACATGACGCCGCCCAGGCTGGTCGTGATGGGGTTAAAGCTGGCCCGCGCGGCCGCGTTGAACGTGTGGTACTGGCTGGCGGTCACCGCCGCGAACACGGCGCCGAGGCCGACCATCAGCACGACGGCGGTCAGCAGCGTGTAGGCGGTGGACCGCAGGGAGCGGAACTTGGTGAACTCCGAGCGCAGCACCCGGCCCTGGGTGACCTTCAGCGCTGGGCCGGCCGCGGCGGGGGTGGTGGTGAGCGCGCTCATCGGGCTGCCACCGCCTCGCGGGCCCCGTGCGAGCGGAAGTCAACGGAGTCGTCGGTGAGCTGCATGAATGCCTCCTCCAGTGAAGCCTGCGTAGTGGTCAGTTCGAAGATGGGCAGGCGGGCCTGCCAGGCGGTGGTGCCGATCTCTTCGGCGGTCAGTCCCCGTACCTGCAGGACGCCGCCCTGCTCGCTGGTCACAGTGATGTCCGGCCCGAGCAGCAGGTCGCGCAGCTGGGCAGCCTGCGGCGTGCGCACCGTGACGGCTCCGCTTCCGGCGCGGGCCACGAACTCCTCGACCGTGGTGTCGGCGATCAGCCGCCCCCGGCCGACGACAACGAGCCGGGTCGCGGTCAGCGCCATCTCACTCATCAGGTGCGAGGACACGAACACGGTACGGCCCTCGGCGGCCAGGCCCTTGAGCAGGTTCCGGATCCACAGCACCCCCTCGGGGTCCAGCCCGTTGACCGGCTCGTCCAGGACTAGGACGCCGGGATCGCCCAGCAGCGCCGAGGCGATGCCCAGCCGCTGGCCCATCCCGAGGGAGAACCCGCCGACCCGTTTGCCCGCCACATCATCCAGGCCGGCCATGCCGATCACCTCATCGACCCGGCGCCGGCTGACGCCGTTGGTCTGCGCCAGCGCCAGCAGGTGATTGCGGGCCGACCGGCCGGTGTGCACCGCCCTGGCCTCCAGCAAGATGCCCAGCTCCGCCATCGGGGCGGACGCAGCACGGTAGTCCTTGCCGTTGACCCTGACCCGGCCGGCGGTGGGCTCGTCCAGGCCGGCGATCATCCGCATCGTGGTCGATTTGCCGGCCCCGTTCGGGCCGAGAAAGCCAGTCACGAT
>NZ_JBARCR010001068.1:0-14512 GCF_049794275.1 Trebonia sp. | reverse complement strand
GCTCGGCTGCGCGTCGGAGAAGAAGGCGCCGTGATCGGCGTCGGTGTGTATCCGGACGCCGAGGATCTTTCCGTCGCGGCTCAGCGCCATCTCGCCCTTAAGGTAGATGTCCCGCGCGAAACCGGTGGAGATGAGGTTGCCCGTCTTGTCCTCGATCCACTTCACCGGGCGCTCAAGCAGGATCGAGGCCAGGATCGAGCAGACGTACCCCGGATAGACGGGCACCTTGTTGCCGAAGCCGCCGCCGATGTCGGGCGAGACGATCCGGATCATGTGCTCGGGGAGCTCGGCCACCATCGCGACCGCGGCGCGGATGATGTGCGGCGCCTGGGAGGTCATGTAGACGGTGAGCTTCGAGGTGGCCCGGTTGAAGTCCGCGATGGACCCGCAGCACTCGATCGGCGACGGGTGGCTCCGCGGGTAGTGCAGCTCGAGCTTGGAGATCACGTCGGCTTGCTCGAAGGAGCGGTCGGTACCCGCCTTGTCGCCGACCTCCCAGTTGTAGACGACGTTGTCCGCCTGGTTCACCTTGTCGTCGCGGATGACCGGCGCGTCGGGCGCCAGCGCCTGCCACGGGTTCACGATCGGCGGCAGCGGCTCGTAGTCGACCTCGATCGCCTCGCACGCGTCCTTGGCGACGTACGGGTCGTCCGCGATGACGCAGGCCACCTCCTGGCCCTGGAACCGCACCTTGTCGGTGGCCAGCACCGCCTGCGTGTCATAGGACAGCGTCGGCATCCAGGCGAGGTTCCGCGTCGCCATCATCTCCCCGGTGAGGACCAGGTGAACGCCGGGGATCTCCCATGCCCTGCTGGCGTCGATCGACTTGATGCGCGCGTGCGGCAGCGGGCTGCGCAGGATCTCCATGTGCAGCATGCCGGGCAGCACGATGTCATCGGTGTAGTTGCCCTTGCCGCGGATGAACCGGTCGTCCTCGACGCGCTTACGGCTGGAGCCGAGCCCGCCGATCTTGATCTCGTCTAGCGCCTGGCTAGTCACCTCATGCCTCCGCTCTGAGCTTCTCGGCCGCCCAGAGCACCGACTTCACGATGTTCTGGTACCCGGTGCAGCGGCACAGGTTGCCGGACAGCGCCCACCGCACGTCTTCTTCCGTCGGGTCCGGGTTGCGGTCGAGCAGGGCCTTGGTGGCCATCATCATGCCCGGGGTGCAGAACCCGCACTGGAGCCCGTGCTCCTCCTTGAACCCCTCCTGGATCGGGTGCAGCTCGCTCTGCGACGCCAGCCCCTCCACGGTCTCAACCTCGCGGCCGTCGACCTGGACGGCCAGCATCGTGCAGGACTTGATCGCCTTGCCGTCGACAAGCACCGTGCACGCGCCGCAGTTGGTCGTGTCACAGCCCCGGTGCGTGCCGGTTAGCGCGAGGCCGCGCCGGATCAGGTCGGCGAGCAGCAGCCGCGGCTCGATCTCGGCCACCTTCTTCTTGCCGTTGATGGTGAACCTGATCTTGCGGACCGGGACCTCGCTCGCTGCCTCGTCGCCGAGGTCGTCGTAGACGATCGTCATGGTCAGGCCGCCCTTTCCGTGCTCGTGCCGGCTGCCGTGCCGTTCTCCGCGACGAGGATGCGCTTGACGAAGACGCTCACCATGTGCCGCTTGTACTCCGCGGTGCCGCGGTGGTCGGTCTTCGGCTGCGCGGCGGCAGCCGCGAGTTCGGCGGCTTCCGCGATGCTCTCGGCCGTGAGCGGCTTGCCGGCCAGCGCGGCGGCCGCCTCGGTGGCGCCGATGGTGGACCCGCCGACGCCGGTGAGCGCGATGCCCGCCCGGACCACGGTGTCCGCGCTGGTTTCGATGGCCACCGCGACGCCGACGGTCGCGAAGTCCCCTACCCGGCGCTCGAGCTTCAGGTACCCGCCGGCCCGCGTCCCCTTGGCCGGCGGCACGACGGCCTCGATCACGATCTCATCGGGCTCGAGGACGTTCTGGAACGGGCCGGTCACGAACTCGGCGAGCGGGATGACGCGCTTGCCGCGCGTTCCCTGCGCGACGACGGAACCGCCGAGTGCCAGCATCACCGAGGCCCAGTCGCCCTGCGGATCGGCGTGGCATACCGACCCGACGAGCGTGCCCCTGTTCCGCACGAGCGGGTCGGCAACCAGCGGCGCCGCCGCGGCCATCGTCGGCTGCGTGCCCTTGAGCAGGTCCGAGTGCTCCAGGTCGGCGTGCCGGCAGAGCGCCCCGACGTGCAGGCTGCCGTCGGCATCCGTCCGGTGGTAGTCCAGGCCCGGCACGTTGTTGATGTCGACAAGCATCTCAGGGGAGGCGAAGCGCAGTTTCATCATCGGCACCAGGCTCTGGCCGCCGGCCAGCACCTTGACGTAGTCACCGCCGTCGCGCAGCAGGCTGATCGCCTCGTCCAGGGACTGCGGCGCCTCGTAACGGAACCGCGATGGAAACATCACTGCCTCCGGTCTTCTGCCGAGTGGGGGTCGGCCACCGCCTGCGGCCCCGACTCGTAGTCGGGGTCGGGGCGCGGCTCCTGATGCGGCGGCCATGGGCCGGAGACCGGCTGACCAGCGATCTTGAGGTAATCGACGAGCTCAGGCCAGGCCCACACGGTGGGGCTCTTGCCTTCCTTGGGCGCGTTCTCTATCAGCTCGAACAGCCGCGGATTGCCCTTGCTGTGTCCGTCGGACTCGATACGCATGCGACGATCTCCCGCCGTCCGGGGACGGGCACCGCGCTGGTACCCGTGTTAACGAGAATTACCGGTATGGTCTCGCCCGCTTAACACAGCTGCAACAGCGAAATAAGCTGTTGCTTAATTGGCCAGGTGACCTAGGTGGAAATGACGGGCAAATCGGCGCTCTCAGCGCCAGGAGCGGCGCCATCAGCTCCAGATGGTGACGTAGACCGGGGGCTTGAACCGGGACGGCGGCACGCCAGCGGCGGGCGAGCGCATCAGCTGCATCGCCTCCGGGGTGTTGAGGAACCGGCGCAGCGCGCTCGCGGCGACGCCGCGCCACTCCCGCTCGAGCAGGGTCACGTGCCAGCACTCCTCCACCGGCAGGCCCGGCATGTCGACGAACGACAGCTCACCGCGTCGCAGCTGGTGAGACACCAGGTGCTCGATCGCCGGCGCCACCCCGGCGCCGTCGGCCGCGGCCGCCCAGGCGGCGGTCTGGCTCTGGAAGACCCCGATGTTGCCGTCCGGGACCTCGAGCCGCTGCAGCAGCCTGGCCGTCTCGCTGCCGGGGTCGGTGCCGGACGGGTCCACCAGCCAGCGCCATTGCCTGGCCGGGCCGCGCGGCAGCCTGTTCCCCGCGGCGACCACGACGAGCCGGTACTTGAAGATGGGCTCGCTGACGATGGGCATCTCGCGCTCGTCGGCGGGCCCAGGCCCGAAGGCGACGTCGGCGAGCCGGTTCCCGATCAGCACGGCCTGCTCGCCGGAGGCGGCGACTCCGGTCGTGACCTCGACGGACCCGGCGAACCTCCGCCGGAACGCCTCCATGAGCGGCCCCGCCACGAACTCAGCGAACGTGGACGTGGCGACGATCCGCAGCTGCTCTGGCGCGCCCTGCGCGGCGCGGACGGCGGCATGCGCCTCGGCGCCGAGCATGACGATCTGCGACGCGGTACCGAGCAGCCGCGTCCCGCCGGGCGTCAGCGTCATGCCGGCCTGGCTCCTGGTGATCAGCTGATCGCCGAGGTCCTGCCTGAGCGCGGTGATGGCCTGCGACACGGCGGACTCGCTGACGCCGAGCGCGCTGGCGGCCGCTCGGACCGACCCGAGCCTGGCCACCAGGACGAAGGCGTTCAGCTGCGTCAGTGTCACACTCATGAACGTACGACATCGCAGGAGCGCGCGCACACTACGGCTTGGGAGGTCTGAGTGCAGGTCCCCGCGCAAGTCGAGTATGAGAAGGCCACCAGCGTCGAACAGGCCCTCGCGCTGCTCGCCAGGTATGCCCCGGGCGCCAGGATCCTGGCCGGCGGCCACAGCCTGATACCGATGATGAAACTGCGGCTGGCGCAGCCTGAGGTGCTTATCGACATCAACGCGATCACCGGGCTGCGCTACATCCAGCCGACCAACGGCGAGCTGCGCATCGGCGCGCTGGCCAGGCACGCGGACCTGCTGGCCGCGCCCGTGGCGAGCGAGCACTTCGCGATCCTGCGCGACGCCGAGCGGGTGATCGCCGATCCCGTCGTGCGGCAGTGGGGCACGATCGGCGGCTCGCTTTGCCAGGCCGACCCGTCAGAAGACCTGTCCGCCGCGTTCGCCGCGCTGAAGGGCTCCATGATCATCCACGGCCCCGACGGCAGCCGGGAGGTGTCCGCGCGGGCGTTCCACACCGGCCCCTACCAGACCGTCGTCGGCCCCGACGAGATGCTCACCGAGATCAGGCTGCCCATCCGGCTCGATGGCGGCAGCGCGTACATGAAGGTGGCCCGGCGGATCGGCGACTGGCCGATCGCCGCCGCCGGGGCGGCGGTCTGGCTGGCGGGCGACGGAGATCGCATCGCCGACGTCGGCATCGGGCTGACCGCGGTCGGCGCCACGCATTTCGTCGCGGCGGAGGCCGAGGAGTTCCTGCGCGGCCAGCCGGCCAACGAGGAGACCCTGGCGCGGGCCGGCGAGATCGCTGCGGAGCACTGCCGTCCTGGCTCCGACCAGCGCGGCCCCGCCGACTACAAGCGGCACCTGGTGCGGGAGCTCACCGCCCGGGTGCTGCGCCTCGCCATCAGCCGGGCCCGCGGGCAGGCACCGTGAAGATCACCGTCACCGTCAACGGAACCGACTACGTACGGGTCGTCGAGCCGCGGCTGCTGCTCATCCACTTCCTGCGCGACGAGCTGCGGCTGACCGGCTCGCACTGGGGCTGCGACACGTCGAACTGCGGCGCCTGCGTGGTGTGGCTCGACGAGACGCCGGTCAAGTCCTGCACCGTGCTCGCCGTCATGGCAGACGGGCGGCGGGTCACCACCGTGGAAGGCCTGCCCAGGGGCGGTGTCCTCGACCCGGTGCAGGACGCCTTCGCCGCCTGCCACGGGCTGCAGTGCGGCTTCTGCACGCCCGGCATGCTCATGACCGCGCGCTGGCTGCTCGACCAGAACCCCGACCCGTCCCCTGAAGAGATCCGAGAGGCGATCTCCGGCCAGGTCTGCCGCTGCACGGGATACGAGAACATCGTCAAGTCCGTGCTGTGGGCCGCCAAGCACGACGGCCGGGCCGAAGGCGGCGGGGCATGACCGGCGCCTACGGGCCAATCCCCCGCAAGGAAGACGCCAGGTTCATCAGGGGGCAGGGCACCTTCATCGACGACATCGCGGTGCCCGGCATGCTGCACGGCGCGATCCTGCGCAGCCCGCTCGCGCACGCCCGCCTCGTCTCTGTCGACGTCACCGCCGCCCTCGCCCACCCGGCGGTCGTGGCCGTGCTCACCGGCGACGACCTGGCGGAACGCGGCATGGCGTGGATGCCGACCGTGTTCGGGGACGTGCAGGCGGTGCTGGCCACCGACAAGGTGCGCTTCCAGGGCCAGGAGGTCGCGTTCGTGGTGGCGACGGACCGGTACGCGGCGCGGGACGCGCTCGAGCTGATCGTCGTCGACTACGAGCCGCTGCCACCGCTGATGGACGCGCTCACCGCGCTCGACCCCGGCGCGCCGGTAGTCCGCGAGGACATGCCAGACGGCAACCGCATCTTCGACTGGTCGGCCGGCGACAAGGCGGCCACCGACGCGGCGTTCGCCGCGGCCGACGTGGTGGTCAGCTGCGACATGATGTACCCGCGGTCCCATCCGGCGCCGCTGGAAACCTGCGGCGCCATCGCCGACTACGAGGCGGTCGGCGGCAGGCTGACCCTGACGGTGACCAGCCAGGCCCCGCACGCCCACCGCACGCTCTACGCGGCCATCACCGGGCTGCCCGAGCACAAGATCCGGGTCGTGTCGCCCGACCTGGGCGGCGGCTTCGGGGCCAAGGTACCCGTCTACCCGGGCTATCTGTGCGTGATCGCCGCCTCGATGGCGACCGGCCGGCCAGTGAAGTGGGTGGAGGACAGGGCGGAGAACCTGATGTCCACCACGTTCGCACGCGACTACCACATGCACGGCGAGATCGCCGCGACCGCGGACGGCGAGATCCTCGCCCTGCGCGCCAAGGTGCTCGCCGACCACGGCGCGTTCAACGCGGCCGCGCAGCCGTCCAAGTTCCCGGCGGGCTTCTTCCACATCTTCACCGGCTCCTACCAGACGCGCGCGGCGTACTGCGAGGTCACCGGCGTGTTCACGAACAAGGCGCCGGGCGGCGTCGCCTACTCGTGCTCGTTCCGCATCACCGAGGCCGTGTACCTGGTCGAGCGGCTGACGGACATGCTGTCCCGCGAGCTCGGCATGGACCCGGCGGAGCTGCGGATGCGCAACCTGCTGCGGCCCGAACAGTTCCCCTACACCACCCCGGCCGGCTGGCAGTACGACTCAGGCGACTACCCGCGGGCGCTGCGGCTGGCCCTGGACATGGCCGGCTACGACGAGCTGCGCCGCGAGCAGGCCGAGCGGCGGGCCCGCGGCGAGTACATGGGCATCGGGCTGAGCTTCTTCACCGAGGGCGTCGGCGCAGGCCCGCGCAGCCAGATGGACATCTTGGGCCTCGCTATGGCCGACGGCGCCGACCTCCGGGTGCACCCGACGGGCAAGGCCGTGCTCGCCGTCTCCGTGCAGACCCAGGGCCAGGGACACGAGACGACGTTCGCCCAGCTCGTCGCCAACGAGCTGGGCATATCGCCGGACGACGTGGACGTGGTGCACGGCGACACCGACCGGACACCGTTCGGCCTCGGCACCTACGGCTCGCGCTCCACCCCGGTGTCCGGGGCCGCGGCCGTCGTCGCCGCCACCCGGGTGCGCGACCGGGCCCGGGTGGTGGCCGCGGCCATGCTCGAGGTCGCCGCGGACGACCTGGAGTGGCTGGACGGCAAGTGGCGGGTGCGCGGCGACCCCGACCTGGGTTTCGGCATCGCGGAGATCGCGCAGGCCGCGCACTCGACGCTCGAGCTGCCTGCCGGGGTCGAAGGCCACCTGGACGCGTCGGCCGTGTACAACCCGCCGAACCTGACGTTCCCCTTCGGCGCCTACATCTGCGTCACCGACGTCGATCCCGGCACCGGCGAGGTGCGAGTGCGCCGCTTCATCGCGGTCGATGACTGCGGCGTCCGGATCAACCCCATGATCGTCGAGGGGCAGGTGCACCGCGGGCTGGCCGACGGCATCGGCATCGCGCTGATGCAGTCCATCGTGTTCGACGAGACGGGCAACTGCCTCAGCGGGTCCTTCATGGACTACCTGCTGCCCACGTCGCTCGAATGCCCGTCGCCGGAACTCGGCGAGACCGTCACCCCGTCGCCGCATCACCCTGTCGGCGCCAAGGGCATCGGCGAGTCGGCCACCGTCGGCTCGCCGGCCGCCGTGGTCAACTCGGTCGTGGACGCGCTCGCCCCGTTCGGCGTGGTGCACGCCGACATGCCGCTGACCCCCGGCAACGTGTGGCGAGCCATCCAGGGCCGCCCGGTCCGCACGGACCTGTCGCTCGGCTGACCGCGCTAAGGGAGCTCGACCGGGAGGCGGATGCCGTCGAGGGCATGCGCGCAGATGTCGTCCTCGCGCTCCGCGGGGAACGAGCCGATGATCTTTGCCACCAGCTCGCGCAGCCGCGACATGTTCGCGGCGAACACCGCGAACACCTCTTCCTGGGTCACCCCGTCACCCTCTTCGACGCCGGCGTCGGTGTCCGTGACGAGCGCCAGCGTCGTGTAGCACAAGGCCAGCTCGCGGGCCAGCACGGCCTCCGGGTGCCCGGTCATCCCGACCAGTGTCCAGCCCTGCGCGGCGTACCACTGCGACTCGGCGCGGGTGGAGAACCGCGGCCCGGGGATGACCACTAGCGTGCCCGAGCCGGCCGGCACCCAGCCGGACTGCCGTGCCGCGGCGATCGCCCGCGCCCGTCCCGACGGGCAGTACGGGTCGGCGAACGGGACGTGCACCGCGTACTCGTCGTAGAACGTCTGCATCCGTCCCCCGGTGCGGTCCACCAGCTGGTCGGGAACGACCAGCGTGCCAGGGCCGTAAGACGGGGTGAGCGAGCCGACCGCGCTGGGCGCCAGGATGCGCCGGACGCCGAGCGACCGCAGCGCCCACATGTTGGCGCGGTACGGGATCTTGTGCGGCGGGAAGCGGTGGTCGCGGCCGTGCCGCGGCAGGAAGGCCACCCGGCGGCCGGCTACCTCGCCGACGAGCACTGCCTCACTGGGCTCGCCGTACGGGGTCTCGACCTTCACCTCGTCGGCGTCGGTCAGAAACTCGTAGAAACCAGAACCCCCGATGACCCCGATGTCGGCGACCGCGGCCATGACCGTCAGGCGACCTTCTCGCCGGAAGAGCCCGAGGAACTGCCCGAGGAAGAGGAGCCGGAGGAACCGGAGGAAGAGGAAGACGAAGCGGACGACGATGACGGCGAGGACTTCTCGCCAGCCTTCTTGTCGCCCTTGTCGCCGTCACCGGTCTTCTTGTCGCCAGCGGAACTCGGGGAGTCGCCGGACGACGAGGACGCCGCCGCCGCGGCCGACGACCCCTTACGGCTGTCAGTCCGGTAGAAGCCCGATCCTTTGAACACGATGCCCACCGGCGAGAAGACCTTGCGCAGCCTGCCGCCGCACGTGTCGTGAACACTCAGCGGGTCGTCAGTGAACTTCTGCACCGCCTCGACCTGATCACCGCACTCGGTGCAAACGTACTGGTAAGTGGGCACGGATCCTCCCGGGGGAGCCAACTCGGTTCGCAGATTAGCACTCTGGCTAGCAGACTGCTAAGGATAACCGTGCACGGGGTCCGCTGATTCCTCAGGCCTTCCTCAGACGGGCAGCCACGTGATCCCCTGCTTAGGCCTCGCCACCGCGCGAACCGCCTGGTCATGCTCTTCCGCGGGCACCGAAGGCAGCAGCTCGGAGTCATACAGCAGCGCGATCGTCGGCACCTGAGGTCCCACCCGGGCCAGCGCCCTGTCGTACGACCCGCCGCCACGCCCGAGCCGCCGGCCGCGCACGTCCACGGCCAGCGCCGGCACCAGGACCACGTCCGCCCGCGCGACCGTGCCGGTCCCGCGCACCGGCTCCACCGGCTGCAGCACGCCGCGCGGCCCTGGCGCCAGCGACTCGGGTCCCTCGTACGACGCCCAGTCCAGGTCGCCGTCTGGCAGCAGCACCGGCAGGACCACGTAACTGCCCCGCTTCCACAGCGCGAAGATCAGTCCGCGGGTATCCGGTTCGGTGCCGACCGAATAGTAGGCTGCGATCGTTCCCGCCGACGTCACCTGCGGCATTTCGAGCACGTGATCCCTGATGAGGCGGCCGCTCTCGTTACGAATCGAATCTGGCATCGCAGTGCGGGCAGCCACCTGCCGCCGGCGCAGGGTGCCCTTGTCGATGTCGTGCACGTTGCTCCCGAGAAGTCATTAGGCTTGACGCATGGTCGGTACCGGCAATGCCAGGACGCCAGCAGTCACCAAAGCTGTGGTGCCAGCCGCAGGGCTGGGCACGCGCTTCCTGCCGGCGACGAAGGCCACGCCCAAGGAAATGCTGCCTGTCGTCGACAAGCCTGCGATTCAGTATGTCGTGGAGGAAGCCGTCTCGGCAGGCCTCAACGACGTCTTGCTCATCACAGGGCGGAGCAAGCGCTCGATCGAGGACCACTTTGACCGGGCGTACGAGCTGGAGGAGGCGCTTGCCGCCAAGGAGGACTGGGACAAGCTCGCCCTGGTCCGCGAGTCCAGCGACCTCGCCACCATGCACTATGTCCGGCAGGGGGACCCGAGGGGCCTTGGCCACGCCGTGCTGTGCTCGGCGCAGCACGTCGGCAGCGAGCCGTTCGCCGTGCTGCTGGGCGACGACCTGATCGACGCGCGGGACCCGCTGCTGACGCGGATGATCGACGTGCGCAACCGCTTCGGCGGCAGCGTCGTGGCGCTGATGGAGGTCGACCCCGAGGAGGTCTCCCTCTACGGCTGCGCCGCGATCACGCCGACCGACGAAAGCGACGTGGCCATGATCACGGACCTCGTGGAAAAGCCGGTCCCCGGGTCGGCGCCGAGCCGGTGGATCGTGATCGGCCGGTACGTCTGCGACCCCGTGGTCTTCGACATCCTGCGCGAGACGCCGCCCGGCCGTGGCGGGGAGATCCAGCTCACCGACGCGCTCAAGGTGCTGGCCGGCAAGGGCGAGCTGCGCGGGGTGCTGTTCAAAGGGCGGCGTTACGACACCGGAAACAAGCTGGACTACCTGCGCACCATGGTGATGTTCGCCGCCGAGCGGGCCGACCTGGCCAGCGAGTTCATCCCGTGGCTGCGCAAGTACCTCGACGGGCTACAGTGACGGCCGGTCACGGGCACGACGGGCCGTTCATTCCCGTCGAGCAGTACCAGTCGGCCATCCTGGCCGCCATCACACCGCTGCCCCCGGTGAGCGTGACGCTCGCCGACGCCGAGGGCTGCGTGCTCGCTGAGGACGTGACAGCGGCGATCTCCCTGCCGTCCTTTGATAACTCGGGCATGGACGGCTACGCCGTACACGCGAAAGACACAATCAGCTCTTCAGAACGGGCGCCCACGACTCTCCAGGTCACCAGCGAGATCGCGGCGGGCGACACCGACACCTATCGGATTTCACCCGGGACCGCCAGCAAGATCATGACCGGCGCGCGAATGCCGGACGGCGCGGACGCTGTCGTGCAGGTGGAATCGACCGACGGCGGTACCGACCGGGTGCAGGTCTACCGCCCGGTCGAGCCGGGCAACGCGGTTCGGTACGCGGGCGGCGACGCCGCCGAAGGCGAGACGCTGCTGTCGGCCGGGGTACGGATGCGGCCGATGCAGATCGCGGTGGCCGCGTCGGCGGGGCGCCGGGCGGTCATGGTCCGGCCCAGGCCGCGGGTCGTCGTGCTGTCCACGGGCAACGAGCTGACCGAGCCGGGCACGCCGCTGGTCCCCGGCCAGATCTGGGATTCCAACAGCTACATGCTCGCGGCCGCCGCCCGTGAGGCGGGGGCGCTCGCCCGCCGGCGCTCCGGCGTGCCCGACGACCCGGCAGGCATGCTGCCCGCCCTCGAAGAACAGCTTGACGGTGCCGACCTGCTGATCACCACCGGCGGGGTCAGCATGGGCGGCGAGCACGATGTGGTGAAGGCGGCGCTGCAGAAGCTTGGCACCGTGGCCTTCAGGAAGGTGGCGATGCAGCCGGGGATGCCGCAGGGGTTCGGCACGATCGGCGAGAAGCGGGTGCCGATTTTCACGCTGCCCGGCAACCCGGTGAGCGCCTACGTGTCGTTCCAGCTGTTCGTCAGGCCCGCGCTGGCGGCTCTGCAAGGCGCCGGCGACCTGGCGCTGCCCGCGGCGAGGGCGACGCTGACCGCTTCGGTGCGCTCACCCGGCGGGCGGCGCTCCTACCTGCGCGGCGTGCTTGACGGCGATCAGGTGACTCCGCTGTCCGGGCAGGGCTCGCACCAGATAGCCGCGCTCGGCCGGGCCAACGCCCTGATCATCGTCCCTGAGGCGGACGCCCGGCTCCCCGCGGGCGAGACGGTCGACGTCCTCGTCCTCCCGTGAACTCAACTTCCCATCACTTTCGGCCCTATTTCTCATCCTCAGATGGCTGACCGCGGTCAGGCAGTCCATGGGTGGCGTCGCTTGCGTCACGCGTAGTCTTCTCCCATGAGCGACGCTGCTCCCGCGACGCGGCTCACCCACCTCGACGAGGCAGGACGGGCCCGCATGGTTGACGTATCGGCTAAGGACGTCACAGTCCGCACCGCGCGGGCGTCGGGGCGCGTGCTGCTGTCACCCGCGGCGGTGGCGGCGCTGCGCGACGGCCGGGTGCCCAAGGGGGACGCGCTCGCGGTCGCGCGGATCGCCGGCATCCAGGGCGCGAAACGAACCCCCGACCTGATCCCGCTGTGCCACCCCCTGGGGCTGCACGGCGTCGCCGTCGACCTGGCCGTCGAGGACGCGGGCGTCTCGATCACCGCCGACGTGCGGACCGCCGACCGGACCGGGGTCGAGATGGAGGCGCTGACCGCGGTGAGCGTGGCCGCGCTGACGCTGATCGACATGATCAAGTCGGTCGACAAGGGCGCGGTGATCACCGACGTACGGCTGGAAGCCAAGGACGGCGGCAAGTCCGGCCCCTGGCGGCGCTCATGATCCGGGCGCTGGCGATCACCGTGTCGAACAGGGCGGCCGCGGGGGTGTACGAGGACCGTTCCGGGCCGGTGCTGGTGGAACTGCTGCGGTCGGCGGGATGCGACGTAGTGGACGGGCCGCTCGTTATACCGGACGGCGACGCGGTGGAGCAGGTGCTGCGGGACTCGGTCACCGCGGAGTACGACGTGGCGATCACCACCGGGGGGACCGGGCTGACGCCAACCGACCAGACGCCGGAGATGACGCGGCGGGTGCTCGACTGGGAGATCCCCGGCATCGCGGAGGCGCTGCGGTCGGCCGGGGCCGCGGCCGGAGTGCCGTCGGCGATCCTGTCCCGCGGGCTGGCTGGCGTCGCGTCCCGCACGCTGATCGTCAACCTGCCCGGCTCGTCGGGCGGTGTACGAGACGGCATGAACGTACTGCGGCCGATACTCCTGCACGCGGTGGACCAGATCCGCGGCGGTGATCACGCACGCGCCGATCCGCCTTCCGACGGGGAGGCGGAGAGTTCCGCGGAAATTGCGTAGAGTCAGGCGCCTACGCTTAGATCGTATTAAGTGTCGCTCAGGGGAATGATAGACAACCGTGGGACGAATCCGTGGGTGGCCGGCCACCATCACCGAGCCTGACCTGCTCGAGGCGCCGGTCGGGCTGCGGCCAGTGCGGGTTTCCGACGCCCGCACCTGGCGCGAGATCCGGGTCCGTAACGCCTCGTGGCTTCGCCCCTGGGAGCCGTCCAACCCCGAGACGCCGCTGCACCGCTCGTCGATCGGGCCGTACGTCGGCATGGTGCGCACCATGCGGCACGAGGCGCGCCAGGGCCAGGCGCTGCCCTGGGTGGTGACCTACGGAGGCCAGTTCGCCGGCCAGCTCACCGTCGGCTCGATCGTCTGGGGGTCGTCGCGCTCAGGGCAGATCGGCTACTGGATCGACGAGGCGTACGCCGGCCGCGGGATCACCCCCACAGCCCTGGCGATGGCCGTGGAT
This sequence comes from Trebonia sp., assembly GCF_049794275.1. Lineage (NCBI taxonomy): Bacteria > Bacillati > Actinomycetota > Actinomycetes > Streptosporangiales > Treboniaceae > Trebonia > Trebonia sp. Next base: position 1,314 of record NZ_JBARCR010001068.1, on the reverse strand, counting down.
CACTGCTTCCGCGTCGTCGGCATCCACCGGCTCGAAGCGTCGATCCGGCCGGAGAACACCGCGTCGCGGCGGGTCGTCGAGAAGCTCGGCTTCCGCGAGGAAGGGACCCGCGTCCGGCAGCTGCACATCAACGGCGCGTGGCGCGACCACATCTGTTACGCGATCACCGCCGAGGAAGTGCCGACAGGGATGCTGCCGCGCTGGCGCAGCTCGCTGTCTCACTCGTCAAGGTCGGGGGCATAACGGTCGATTGCCGTTGATCTTCGCGACACGCCGCGCGGATCCTCGTTATCCACCGTCAGTGCCTTTACGCTGCGTCACGTACGCAACCCAGGTGCCGCGACGAAAAGTGGGGAGGCACGAACCCGGTGAGCAGCGCGATCCTTTACGTTGCGATCGTCGTGATCTGGGCCTGCGTGCTCATCCCCCGGTGGCTGCGCCGGGATTCGGCCCGCGGCGCGGGCAGCGCCGCGGACACTTCGGTACCAGGTGACGTGGTGCCCGGCGATGTCATCCCAGCCGAGGACGCCGCTGACGACGACGAGTCCTGGACGGCCGAGCCGGCGGCCGCCGTCCGGGTCCGTTATACAGAGACGTTCCGTGCCGACGTGACCGTCGAAGCCGAGGCTGACCCGGCGCCAGAGGAAGTTCCCGCACCGGATGCCGGACGCCGCGTCCCGCCGCCGCCGCCGCTGCCGCTGCCGCCCGAAGAATCACGGCGGCGCATGATGGCTGCCCGCCGCCGCCTGCTCGGCATGCTGACGATTCTCGAGATCGCCGCGGTCGCGCTCGCGGTGCTCAAACTCGCCGCGCTCTGGGTTCTCATCCCGCCGTCGATCATGCTGATCGGATACGCGCTGCTGCTCCGTGAGGCGGCGCACGCCGACGCCGAGCGCGCGCAGCGCGAGGAAGAAGCGGCACACGCCAGGCTCAGAGCGCAAGAACGCGCCCGCGAGCGGGCCGCTCAGCGCGCCGCCGCGGCTCGTGCTACTCCAGCTGCCCCGGCCGTCCCGGCCGCTCCGCCGGCGCCCGCCGTGCGCTACGAGGACACGGGTCGTGACTTCGCGCCGGGCCTCGCGGGGAAGTACACCACCTCGAACGCGGAAGTCGCCGGCCGCTCCGACGGATCCGACCAGGACTACGCCGACGAGTACCCGCTGAAGAGGCTCCGCGCCGTCGGCGACTAACGGCCGTGGCACGAGCAGGCGGCAAAGTTTGCTACGCTAGCTCAGGTTCTCGGGGCTGTAGCGCAGTCCGGTAGCGCACCTCGTTCGCATCGAGGGGGTCAGGGGTTCAAATCCCCTCAGCTCCACC
>NZ_JBARCR010001067.1:0-3284 GCF_049794275.1 Trebonia sp. | reverse complement strand
GCCTTCGCCTCGGCGTCCATCGGTGCGGGGGGCTGGCAGGTGCAGCCGCCGCAGGTGCAGCCGCACGGCTCGGCACCGCGGTTCAGGCCGTGCGCGTCGATCCACACCTGCGTCATCTCATCGACGGCCTGCCAGTCCACGGAGCCGGTGACCACCGGGACGATCGTCGCGTCGCACGCGGCGGCCTCGGCGCCGATGCCGGTCAGCCAGCCGGGCTGCCCGGCGGTGCCGGCCATCCACTCGGCTTCGGCCGGCGAGGCGCCGGGCCAGGCCCGCAGCTCCGGGAACGGGATGATCACCTGGGCCAGGGTGTCGGTGCCGGCCGACTGCGGCAGCAGCCCGGACTTGATCAACCGGGACAGCGCCTCGTCGAGGGCGTCGTGCTGGCGCTGCTCCGCGCTGCGCCAGTCGTCGGCGCCGAGGTGCTTGCCGAGCGCGTCGAAGATCGCCTGCAGCTTGGCGGCGCAGCCGGCGGCCAGGTCGCCGGTCAGTTTCCCGGCGCCGCCGAAGGTGACACCCAGCCGCAGCCGCCGGTCCTCGAACCCGTCCTCGTCGCCCGGCTCGCCGTTGCCGTCGTCCGGATCGGGATGCTGCGCCTTCCACGTCTCCCAGATCGACCGAGCCAATACCTCCAGGTCCTCCAGCGGCACCCCGGCCGCCGCGGCCTCCAGGAGGATCCGGTCGGCCTCGTCGCGGTCGGCGGCCGGCAGCGGGTCAGTCCACTGCGCGATCGCCCTCGCCCACGACTCCGACACGGTCCCGTCCGTCATCGCGGTGGCGATCACGCCGTGCCGGGCCAGCCGCTTGTGCCAGCCGTACGCGCCCAGCGCCGCGCCCTTGCTCATCCCGGTGCGGTGAACCAGCCACTGCACCGCCGACCGGTGACCGTCCGGCTCATACCCCTGCCCCGCGGTGAACGCCGCCAGCACCGCCGCGTTCACCGCGGTCAGCTTGGCCTGCGCCCCCTGCAGCCGCCGCAGCATGTCCCCGTGCGCCGTCGTGCCCAGCGACGCCCAGTCCGTCGCGGCCAGGTGACCCAGGGCCGCGTCCAGCCAGTCCGCGGCCTCGCCCTCGTGGGCGAACGCGCCTGCTGCCTCCACCTGGATCACCTCCTCCCGGACCACGTGTCATGATTCGATTGTAGCACCGCCTATGAATGTACACAAATATGTAGTCCATGATTTTTTGTTCGATAAGGCTATGTCACCTTTTTGTCATCTCTTCGAAAGATTGTCCAATTATTGGGCTGTCGCGCGAAGAACCGGAAAACAAGGATGACATCCGTGGCGATCCTGCTCATCCTCTTGCCGACCGGGCTCGCGCTCGGTTACCACCGTTATATGGGGGCCCGGGCGACGCGGCGCGTATCCATCGAGGTGGCCTGCTTGTCGCTCGACCAGATTGTCGATATAGGCACTAAGTCCTCGACCTCCATGGTTAAGCGCGTGGTCAGGCGGCCGCGGCCGTACGCGGCCGAGGACGGCGCCGTCGAATGGCGAACGCAGAGCAAGGGCGGTGTCATGCTCTATCGCGTGCTCCCGCTCCCCGACTACCTGGGTTTCCGGGTCGAGAGCTGGGCAACCACGGTGACCATCGCCCGGATGCGGGAGTCGCAGGATCTGCTGCGCAGGCGCCGCCGCACGCTGCAGGCGATCGCCCGCGCGGGCCTGCCGGTCCCCCCGCCCGCTTTCGTCATGCCGGAAATAGCAGAAACAGTAGGAGCGTAAGACCGAGCGGCTTGCCTCTCGTGCAACCAGCAGGTACCTGCCTACGATGGCGGCATGAGTCCGCTGTCTGGAGTGCTTGGTGAGGCGTGGGCGCTCTACCGCCGATACTTCGCGCACTTCATCCTGATTTCGTTCGTTATCTACCTAGTGGTCGCCGTCGTCACCGCGCTGCTGTCCCTGGCGGCCGGGTCGTGGGGCGCGTTCCTCGGGCTGCTGTTGAGCCTGTTCGGCATGTTCCTGCTGCAGGCGGCGCTGGTGAAGGCGGTCCAGGACGTCCGCGACGGGCGCGTTGACCTGGACCTCGGCCAAACTGTGCGGGCCGCGCTGCCGTACGTCGGCTCGGTGGCGATCGCCTCGATCCTCGCCAGCATCGGGATCACCATCGGGCTGGCGCTGATCATCGTGCCTGGGCTGATCCTGCTGACGTTCTGGTCGATGATCGTGCCGAGCATCGTGATTGGCGGGGCAGGCGCGATCGAGTCGTTCGGCCGGAGCTGGCGGACGGTGCGCGGGCACGCGTGGAACGTGTTCGGCACGTTCGTCGTGGTGTTCCTGATCCTGATCGTCGGCGAGATCGTGATCTCGGCGATCTTGCTGGCGCTGCCGTACGCGTGGCGGAACTTCGTCGCCGACGTGGTGGCAGGCACGCTGGTCGCGCCGTACCTGGCCACGGTCGTGACGCTGGTGTACTACCGGCTCACCGCCGCGCACGGCCAGACGGCCGAGCCCGCCGCACCCGGCGCGGGGTACGGTCAGCCCGGTGGCTACGGATACGGGCAGCCGGGCCCCGGGCCAGGTCCGGGTCCGGCCGATCCCGGCGACTACGGGCAGCACGGCCCCGCCTAGGTCAGCCCGCGGTCAGGATCACCGGGCCGTCGCTGGTGACCGCGACGGTGTGCTCGGCGTGCGCGGCGCGGCTGCCGTCCGCGGTGCGCACCGTCCAGCCGTCGTCGTCCAGGTAGATGTCGTCGCTGCCGCCGGCCATGAACCACGGCTCGATCGCGATCACCAGGCCCGGGGTCAGCCGCATGCCGCGCCCGGCCCTGCCGCGGTTGGGGATGTGCGGGTCCTCATGCATGGTCCTGCCGACGCCGTGACCGCCGAGCTCCGTCGAGATGCCGTAGCGGCCCGCGTCGCCGACCTTGGCGATCGCGGCCGAGATGTCGCCAAGCCGGCCGCCGGGCACGGCGGCCGTGATGCCCGCCTCCAGCGCAGCCTGCGTGGTGGCGATCAGCTCCGCGTCGCCGTTAGCGGGCGTCCCGACGCTGAATGAGATCGCCGCGTCGGCCACCCAGCCGTCCAGGGTAGCCCCGGCGTCGACGCTGAGCAGGTCGCCCGCCTTGAGCTGGTACTTGCCAGGGATGCCGTGCAGCGCGGCGTCATTGACAGACGTGCAGATGACGGCCGGGTAAGGGACCGGCGCGAACTTCGGCTTGTAGTGCAGGAACGGCGAGGTCGCGCCCGCCTTGGCGAGGACCTCGCGGGCGGCATCGTCCAGGTCCTGCAGCTTGACCCCGGGGGCAGCGCCCGCGCGAGCCGCCGCGAGCACGCCGGCCC
>NZ_JBARCR010001066.1:0-2941 GCF_049794275.1 Trebonia sp. | reverse complement strand
CCATGGCGGCGGTCAGCAGCCCCGGCCGGCCCGCCGCGACGACCACGATGTCGGCGGCGCGGGTGTGCGCGGCGAGGTCCTTCGTGCCGGTGTGGCACAGCGTCACGGTCGCGTTCTCGGAGCGCCGCGTGAGCAGCAACCCGAGCGCCCGGCCCACGGTAATGCCGCGGCCGACCACGGTGACGTCGGCGCCCGCGATCTCCACTCCGTACTGGCGCAGCAGCACGACGATGCCGTGCGGCGTGCACGGCAGCGGCCCCTCCTCGCCAAGCACGAGCCTGCCCAGGTTGACCGGGTGCAGGCCGTCCGCGTCCTTCGCGGGGTCCATCAGGTGCAGCACGCGCTTGTCGTCGAGCCCGGCAGGCAGCGGAAGCTGCACGATGTACCCGGTGCAGGCCGGGTCCTCGTTCAGCTCGAGGACCGCCTCCTCGACCTGCGCCTGGCTCGCGTCGGCCGGCAGGTCCCGGCGGATGGAGGCGATCCCGACCTGGGCGCAGTCCCGGTGCTTGCCCGCCACGTACGCGTGCGACCCCGGGTCCTCGCCGACCAGGATCGTGCCAAGCCCCGGCGTGACCCCGCGGGCCGCCAGCGCGGCCACCCGCTCCTTGAGGTCCGCCTTGACCTGCGCCGCGGTCGCCTTGCCGTCCAGAATCGATGCGCTCAACAAAGCTCCTAGTGATAAAAGTGCCGGACGCCGGTGAAGTACAGCGTCACGCCCGCCGCCTGCGCGGCCTCGACGACGATGCCATCCCGGATGGAGCCGCCCGGCTCTGCCACCGCGCGGACACCCGCTTCTGCGAGTATCTCGAAACCGTCAGGAAACGGGAAATATGCGTCAGACGCGGCCACAGATCCGGCCGCCCGATTCCCGGCTCTGGCCACAGCCAGCCGCGCTGAGTCCACCCGGTTCACCTGGCCCATGCCCACGCCCACCGACGCGCCGCCGGACGCGAGCAGGATCGCGTTCGACTTCACCGCCCGGCACGCCCGCCACGCGAACGCGAGGTCGGCGAGCGTCGCGGCGTCGGCCGGGTCGCCCGCCTTCAGCTCCCACCGCTGCGGATCGTCGCCTGGAGCGTCGAGCTGGTCCGTCGACTGCACCAGCAGCCCGCCGCTGACCTGCCGGAATTCGATGCTGTTTTTTTCCGAACGGACTGGTGCTCCGCGCAGCAGCCGCACGTTCTTCCACTTCCTGGTGAGCACCCTGAGCGCCGCGTCCTCGTAGTCCGGCGCGACCACCACGTCAGCGGAGCTTTCCGTCATCCGGTGGGCCATCGCCGCGGTCACGGTGCCGTTGGCCGCGACCACTCCGCCGTAGGCGGACAGCGGGTCGCAGGCCAGGGCCTTGGCGTACGCGTCGGCGATGTCGGCCCCGATCGCGATGCCGCACGGGTTGGAGTGCTTGATGATCGCCACGCACGGCTCGGCGAAGTCGTAGGCGGCGCGCCGCGCCGCGTCGGCGTCGACGTAGTTGTTGTACGACATGGCCTTGCCGTGCAGCACGTCAGCGTTCGCGATGCCGGAGTCAGCCGCGCCCGTTCGGGAAAAGTAGAGCGCCGATCGCTGGTGCGGATTCTCCCCGTAGCGGAGGACGTCCTTTCGCTCCCACACCGCGGCGGTGACGTCGGGCCAGCCCGTCTCCCGCGCGGTGTCGTCCGGCGCGTACGCGGACGCGAACCAGGACGCGACCGCCGCGTCGTAGGTCGCCGTGTGCGCGAACGCCGCGGCGGCGAGGCGGCGGCGCTCCTCTTCGGTGAAGCCGCCCACGGCGATCGCGTGCCGCGTCTCGGCGTACTGGATAGGACTGGTCACCACCGCGACGCTGGCGTGGTTCTTGGCCGCGGCGCGGACCATGGCGGGGCCGCCGATGTCGATCTGCTCGATGACCTCGGCGTCCTTCGCGCCCGACGCCACCGTCTCCTCGAACGGGTACAGGTTAGAGACGAGCAGCTGGAACGGCGCTATCCCGAGATCCTCGAGCTGCTGCTCGTGGGCGGGGCTGGCCATGTCGGCGAGCAGGCCCGCGTGCACCTTCGGGTGCAGCGTCTTCACGCGCCCGTCGAGGCATTCAGGGAAGCCCGTGAGGTCTTCCACCTTGGTGACAGGGACGCCTGCCTGCTCGATCGCCTTGGCGGTACTGCCGGTGGAGACTATTTCAGTTCCGGCCTCGTGCAGGGCATGGGCCAGGTCCTCAATGCCGGTCTTGTCGTAGACGCTGATCAGCGCCCGCCTGATCGGGATCCGAGTCAACTGCCGATCCTCACTTTCCTGCCGCCGGTCAGTGTCCAGCCATCGCGGGCCATCCTGCCGACCGTGGCGACGAGCAGCGCGCGTTCGGCGACCTTGATGCGCTCGTGCAGCGTTTCCTCGTCGTCGTCATCGTCCACCGGCACCGCCGCCTGTGCTATCACGGGGCCGTCGTCGACTCCCCTGTCGACGAGGAACACCGTGCAGCCGGTCACCTTGACCCCGTAGTCCAGGGCGTCGCGCACGCCGTGCATACCAGGGAACGACGGTAGCAAGGCGGGGTGCGTGTTCAGGCAGCGGCCTCGGAAGCGGGCGAGGAACGCGGCGCCGACGAGCTTCATGAACCCCGCGCAGACGATCAGGTCCGGCTGGTACTCCGCGCACCGGGCGGCGAGCGCCTCGTCCCATTGCTCGCGCGCGGCGAAGTCGCCGACCTTGAGGGTGAAGGCGGGAATGTTCGCCCGGTCCGCGCGCTTGAGCGCCCCGATGCCGTCACGGTCCGCGCCGACGGCGACGACGGCCCCGCCGTACGCCGGGTCCGCGCAAGCGTCGATCAGCGCCTGCAGGTTCGTGCCCTCCCCCGAGACGAGGACGACCAGCCTCGCTTCCATGGCAGCCACAGTAACCGGTACGGCACAATGGGATCCGACATGGCCAAACTTACCGATCAGCAGCCGCCGGCGCGGTATTCGCC
>NZ_JBARCR010001065.1:0-1821 GCF_049794275.1 Trebonia sp. | reverse complement strand
GTGATCGGCATGATCTTGATGAGTGAAGGCTTGGGTGAGGCCAGCCGGAACGGGCGGCCCACCGTGGCGACCCTCAGCTCCACCCGGGCCGCAGGTCGGTTCCGATCATGGGAACCGGCCTTTTTGGGCTTCCGGCAGCAACGCTTATGGAGCCAGGGTGCCGGTGAGCCGGCTGAGCACCAGGACGGCGATGTCGTCCTGGGCAGCAGTACTTCCTACCAGTGCGCGCATGATCTCGGCGCACGCCTCTTCGGCCACCGGCTCAGTCGTGGCGGCGGGAACGGCGGCGACCAGCTTGCCCAGGGTCGCGGCGAGTGTATCCATGCCTTGGTCGAGCACCTGGCCGCGTCGTTCGACCAGGCCGTCGGTATAGCAGCACAAGAGCGCGCCCGGCGGGATGAAGAAGGAGGCGGACCGCCGTTGGAGGTCGTCGGCGGTGCCGATTGGGGGGTCCGGACGGAGGGGAAGCAGGCCCGCCTGTCCGCCTGGCGCGGCCAGTATGGGCGGAAGGTGGCCCGCCGAGGAAACGGTAAAGTCGCCGGTTCCCGGGGTGTACAGCCCGTAGAGCACGGTGGCCATCGCGTTCGGCTCGAAGTACTGGATCTTACGGTCCAACATGCGTAGCGCGGTGGCCGGGTCTGGGGTCTCCAGCACATAGGCGCGCAGCGCGCTGCGCATCCGGCCCATGATCACCGCGGCCTCTAGCCCCGATCCCGCCACGTCTCCCACCACGACGCCGAGCTTGCCATCCGGCAGGACAAAGACGTCGTACCAGTCTCCGCCCACGGCGCCGGAGCCGGCGACGTACCGTGCCGCCAGGCCGAGACCCGGCACGGCGGGCAGCGCCGTCGGCAGAAGGCTGCGCTGCAGCGCTACCGCGGCCAGCGCGTCGTCCTGCGACATCAGGGAGTGCAAGGCGAGCGCTGCCCGGTCGGCGGCCAGCTGCAGCAGCTCGACATCCTGCTGCTCGAACGGCTGACCGCTCAGCGAACCGACATGCAGGACGCCGATGACTCTGCCGCCGACGAGCAGCGGCACGCCGAGCAGGGACCTGATGCCACGGTCCACAAGCAGCGGGTTCCGTACCGTAGTGTGGTCCACCCTGGTGAGGATGACCGGCTCGCGTGACGCCGCGACCCGGCCGGCGAAACCCGCGCCCAGCGGAATGCGCACGCCCTGCCTGACCTCTTCCTCGATGCCACTTGCAGCGGTCGCGATCAGCTGCCGGGCAGACTGGTCCAGCAGCAGCACGGCGGCGGTGTCAGCACGGAGCACTTCCCTCACGCGCTCGACCAGAGCACTCAGCAGCGCATACTCGTCGAGCCTGGACAGCGCGGCATCCGTCAGGGATTCGATGTCGCGCAGCCGGTCAGCGGCCAGCCCCCCGGCACCGGGGTCCCCGGCAAAGGGGATAGTCACGGGTACAAGTTACGCCCGCGTATCGTGCCGAACAATTACTCCGCCCCATGGGGTGACATGATTACGGGTGTGACTGAACTATCGGTATCCGTCAGCGTGGAAGACCGCGAAGGCGGTTCCCGCACCGTGGTGCGGCTCGCCGGGGAGGCCGACGTCACCACCCGGGCACTGGCCGAAGTTCTAGGCGCCGAAGCCGTCAAGAAGCCCCGCCTGCTCCTAGTGGATGTCTCCGGACTCGCGTTCATCGACTCTGCCGCCCTCCACCAGATCGTCCAGGCCCACCGGAAACTCCGTGCGGACGGTTGCCGGCTGGAGCTCGTCGGCCCCAGCCCGGCGGTGGCCCGGATTCTCCAGCTGTCCGCGATAGACCAGGTGATCCCCGTCCGCGCAAGCGCCTGAGAA
>NZ_JBARCR010001064.1:0-1626 GCF_049794275.1 Trebonia sp. | reverse complement strand
GCGTTGGCGGCGCCGCTCTTCGGGATGCCGCGGTCGCGCCACAGCCGGTACAGGTCCCGCGGCAGCTGCGCGCCGCGCGGCCAGGGGCGGTGCGCGGCGTTCGCGACCATGCGGCCGAAACGCATGGTGGCCGACTGTTCGAGCGCCGACAGCCGGGCCTGGGTCATGGCCAGCTGCATCCGGGTGTCACGGAGCTGGCGGGCGAGCCGCTCGCGTTCCGCGGCCATCCCGGCGTCGTCGGACAGGCCGGCGCCTGCGGGCCGGCCGGCGTCCGCCGTCATCTCCTGGCCCTGCGCGCCGTCCGGGGCACCCGCCGGCGTCATGTCGGTCATGCTGCCTTCAGCCACGTCGTGATGATCCGGGCGATCCGCGGCCCGGCGTGGCCGTCCCACAGCGGCGGGAGCTCGCCGGTGTACGGGCCGTCGTCGCACGCCTTGAGCACCGCGGCGGCCAGCTCGTCCCTGGTGATGAGCCGGTTGCTGCCGCTGGTGACGGTGATCGGGCGCTCGGTGTTGGGGCGCAGTGTGAGGCAGGGCACGCGAAGCAGCGTAGTCTCCTCTTGCACGCCGCCCGAATCGGTCACGACAGCCGATGCGCCGCGCACCAGCGACATGAACTCGAGGTAGCCCAGCGGGTCGATCACGCGGACCCGCGGCGCGTCGAGGAGACCCGCCGCCTCGAGCGTGGCGCGGCCGCGCGGGTGCAGCGGGATGATCACGTCCAGCTCGGCCGCGACCTCGTGCAAGGCGCTGACCAGCTCCTGGGCGCGATCAGGCGAGTCGACGTTCGCCGGCCGGTGCAGGGTGGCGACCACGTACCGCCGGTCCCCGAGACCGTGCGAAGAACGCGCGGCCGCCGCGTCGAACACCGGCAGGTTCGCGAGCAGCGTGTCGATCATCGGGTTGCCGACGAAGTACACGGCGCCGGCGGGCCTGCCCTCACGCGCCAGGTGTCCCACCGCCTCAGGGGACGTCACGAACAGCAGCGAGCACAGCTGGTCGGTGAGCCGCCTGTTGATCTCCTCGGGCATGGTGTCGTCAAAGCTGCGCAGCCCCGCCTCGACGTGCGCGAGCGGGACGCCGAGCTTGGCCCCGGCGAGCGACGCCCCGATCGTCGAGTTCACGTCGCCGTACACGACCGCGAGCGCGGGCGGCGTCCGCGTGAATTCCTCCTCCATGCCGACCATGACCTCGGCGGTCTGCCTGGCCTGCGTGCCCGACCCGACGCCGAGGTTGACGTCCGGCCGCGGCAGGCCGAGCTGAACGAAGAAAATCTCCGACATGCGCTCGTCGTAATGCTGCCCGGTATGCACCACACGCTGCGCAAAACCGAGCGTGGCCAGCGCGCGGATCACCGGCGCGGCCTTGACGAAATTCGGCCTGGCCCCGAGCACATGCGTGATCGTGCCGCCCAAATTACCTCCCTGGGGTCGTACCACGGCTAATATCTCCCCGCGTGACTGTACAGCCGACGCCGCGCGCCGTAGTGCTCGCCGTGTCCGTGACACTGCGGCACGTCGCGGATGATCCGGTCCGGGCACTGACGCTGGCCTGGCGGGCGCTGCCTGCCCCGATGCGCCGCTGGGTCAGGCTCGCGGGCCCGTACGGCCGGGCGGCGGCGCTGTGG
>NZ_JBARCR010001063.1:0-3050 GCF_049794275.1 Trebonia sp. | reverse complement strand
CGGACCGAGGCCCAGCTGAAAGAGACCGCCGCGCTCGACCCGGTCGGCCGGGTCATCCCGCTGCCCGCCGACGTGGCCGACATCGAGCACGCGGACCAGCTGATCGCGAGCGCCAGGGGCGCGACCGGCGGCCCGCTGGACGGCATCGTGCACGCCGCTGGCACGCAGTACCGCGCGGCCGCCGCCGCCGTGCCTGTGGCGGCGTGGCGCGACCTGATGGCGATCCACCTGGACGCGCCGTTCTTCCTCAGCACCGCGCTGCACAGGGACCAGCTGCGCGACGGCCGGCCCGGCACGCACGTGTTCATCGGCTCGCTGACCAGCGCACGCGGCATCGCCAACATCGCACCCTACGCCGCGGCCAAAAGCGCGCTGCTCGGCGTCATCCGCACGCTCGCGGTCGAATGGGCCGCGTCAGGCACGCGCGTGAACGGGATCGCACCCGGCTACTTCCGAACCGAACTGACCGCTGACCTGTTCGCGGACCCCGATCGGGCCGCGTGGGTGCTCGACCGAGTCCCGATGGGCCGGCTCGGCGACCCCGCCGATCTGGCCGGCGCGGTCGTATTCCTGCTCTCCCCCGCGTCCGGCTACATCACCGGGCAACTGCTGCCGGTAGACGGCGGCTGGCTAGCCGGCTGACCCGGCCATCCAGCCGCCTCAGTACCTGCCCGCAGCCTGCATCGACATCGCGTGCTCGACCAGCGTCACCAGGGTGGCCTTGGTCGACTCGCGGTTGCGCGCGTCACAGGGGATCACCGGCACTGTGGACGGGATCGCCAGCGCCTCGCGCACATCGTTGCTCCGGTGCGGGAACTGCCCGTGGAAGCCGTTGATGCCGATGACGAACGGCAGCCCGCTCGCCTCGAAGTAGTCCACCGCGGGGAACGAGTCGGCGAGCCGACGGGTGTCGACAAGAACCACCGCGCCGATGGCGCCCTGGATCAGGTCGTCCCACATGAACCAGAACCTGTGCTGGCCCGGCGTGCCGAACATGTACAGCACCAGGTCCTTCTCGAGCGTGATACGCCCGAAGTCCATGGCGACCGTTGTCGTGTTCTTGTCGGGGACGTGAGAGAGGTCGTCGACGTCGGTGCTCGCCACGGTCATGACCGCCTCAGTGGTCAGCGGCGTGATTTCCGACACCGAACCCACGAAGGTCGTCTTGCCCACACCGAAACCGCCGGCGACGACGATCTTCACCGAAGTCATCGCAGAAGCGTCACCCCCGCCATGCGGGCGGGCGACGCTAGATCTTACGGAGTCCACTAAGCACCCTTTCGAGCAGGTTAAGGTCGGGCCGGCCTTCGGAATCATCACGCTGGTGGATGCGGACGAGGCCGTCCGCGCTCATGTCCGCGACCAGGATCCGGGCGACGCCGAGCGGCAGCCGCAGCACCGCGGATATCTCGGCGACGGACCGCCAGTCCAGGCAGAACTGCAAGATGGCTTGGCACTCGGGTGCCAGCACGGATAGATCGCGGGGCTCGTACACGGTCGCGGTGACCAAGGCCTCAAGCGCGAGCTTGTACCTCGGCTGGGTCCGGCCACCGGTTACGGTGTACGGGCGTACCAGCCGCGTCGAGCTGCCCTCTTCGTCGGCCGGGTACGGCTGTTCCGCGGGATAGGGGCGCCGCTGCGGCGGCGCCTCATCCCACGATCCGGTGTTCCGGCCTGGGCCCTGCCATGTTGGCGGGGCACCACGGTCGTCACCGCGGCCGAGACCCGCCACCACGTCCTCCAGAGATTGAGCGTCCCGCTCCCGTCATCGTCTTCCATCTCCCGGCATCGCACCCTGCATGACACCGCCGCGCGCGGCCGGGGTGAGTACCCGTCCCGCACGTTCTACCAGCAGCGTCATCTCGTATGCGACAAGGCCGAGATCGCAGGTGGAGGCCGCGAGCACGGCGAGGCTGGCGCCGTTGCTGATCGCCATGATGACCAGCACCCCGCGCTGCATCTCCACCACGGTCTGCACGACCGCGCCGCCTTCGAAGACCCGCGAAGCGCCCTGGGTCAGGCTGGTCAGGCCGGACGTGACCGCGGCGAGCTGGTCGGCGCGCTCCTGCGGGAACCCCGCGGAGAACGCGAGCGGCAGCCCGTCGGACGACACGACGACCGCATGAGCCACGTCCGGGACCCGCTCCACGAAGTTCGTGATCAGCCAGCTGAGGTCCTGGACCGGGCGTCCTGGCGTGCTCACGCGCGCTCCTTTCGCTGCCCGTGCATACAGGCTTCTCCTCGTGTTCTCAGAACTCTAATCGTGGATCTCATTGGTCTATGGCTCCTCGTTCTGGGGTCCGGCGGCCCGCGCCTCGGCCACACCGCGCTGGAAGCTCGCCATCCGGGTGCGGATCGTCTCCGCGGACCGGGCTGGCGGCGCGACTTCTGTGCCTTCGCCCCCACCAACAGATCCGGGCACGAGATTAGCTCGCGGCACGCGCTTTGGCAGCCCGGCTGTCGTATTTTCTCCCGCCGCGGGCGACGCCACCACGCGCGCGGCCCGCCAGCCCTCGTCCGCCGGCGAACTCCAGCTCTGTGCGGCGGCCGAGGCCGCCGTCGAGCTCAGCGACTTGCCGCTGCGCCTGAACCAGTCCGACTCTAGCGAGTCGAAGATCGGCAGTCGCTGGTCTTGTGCCGGGCCGACAGACGCTGGAATCGTGACCTGGCTGCCGTCGGAGCCGCCAAGGCCGTTCCCGCCGTTCGCGCCTGGTCCCGTGGAGCCCGCTGACCCCCCGTCGCCGCCAAGGGCGGGCATCCATGTGGTGCCGGAGTCCGGGCCGCCGGGCTGCGGCCCCTTGCCGCCGCCTGGCTGCCGGGTAGGCAGCGGAGCGCCGGGCGGGTCGATGGTGCCGGGCGCGCCGCCATTGCCCGGGGCAGCGCCGCCGCCGGGGCCTTCACCGGGCCTGCCAGTGAAGGCGCTGAACTCCCGGGTGCCGCCGTTAGCGCCGGTGCCCGGCCCGTTGCCGACGCCGCCGAAGGCGGTGAACGCGCCGGTGTCTTCGTCGCCGCCGGGGGCGTTGCGGGCGCCGGCGGAGAACCTGGGTATC
>NZ_JBARCR010001062.1:0-2532 GCF_049794275.1 Trebonia sp. | reverse complement strand
GCAGCGCGCCGGTCGCGCCGCCGCCCGGCGCCGCGGTGCGGGCCGCGAGCCGGGTGAGGAAACTTGCGATCGTCTCATCGCGCATGCAGGTGAGGCTACCGTTTGCCGGATCGGCCGGCAGGATCGGCACCAGAAAGTAATGAAGCTACGGGGCTCCGCTCTACTGCGCGGCGAAGGCCTGCTGAGCCAGCGGGTCGTCAGCGGGGAGTACGTCCGGCTGGTCGCCGTCGCCCGGTTGACCGGCGGGCGGCGCGGCGACGCTCTCCGCGTGCGCTGCTTCGCCGGACGGGCCGGGGGCGGGCGCAGGCGGACTTGCCAGCTTGCGGAAATACGCGGAGTCGACGTGCGCCGCCAGCAGGCGAACCCGACCGTCGCCGCTGCCTCTCGGGCTTACCGGGACAACCACCGCCGGCAGGCCCGCGCTGTCAGTGACGAAAAGCTTGAAGTCGCCGAAGCGGAAATGATCGATGTCGACAATAGGTTTTGGGTAATGGTGATATCCGGCCGCCTGGGGAAGCATGCCGGTATGCGAGGCAGCGGGCAGCGGGTAAGACGCGTTGAAGATGGAATCGGTCCACGCGGCGATGCCATTGGCATCGGTAATCGGGGTGCTCAGCAGGCTCTGCCCGTCGTGGTATCCGAAGGACTCATAACCCGGCAAGGTCTGCGGAAAGGCAGCCACCACCCGCCCGGCGTACTGCCGCAGCAGGTCCACCTTGGCGGGATCGGCGCAGAACTGAGCCGACCATTCGATGCCAAGCGGCAGCTGGAGGCAGAGCCAGCCCGCCGCGTCTTTTACCCAGACCGACCCCCCGTGGTGGTCTTGATACTGGTCGCTGCTCAGCACCCAGTCCTTGGTAGTAGCGACCAGGCTCTGCATCAAGGCGCGACTTCGCGTGTAAGCGGGACTGTCGGTGCGCTGCGGATGATCCACCACAGCGATCACCCATGGGCAGTCTTCTTTCTCTGGATGCGTGCTAGTCATTTGTCCCCCCGTATCGGCCGTCCGGTAACCGTAATTGAGAAAAGTTAAGCGTAAATATGCTTGTCGAGCCAGTCGAACATGCGCTGCTCGGTGAGAGCGGCGCTACCGCTGGCAGCTCGGGCACCAGAACCTGAGCCGTTCTTGTCCCGGTGTGCCCTGCTCGGCCCGCCTGACCAGGGTTCCGCAGCGCCGGCACGGGCGGCCTGCGCGCCCGTACACCCAGCTTTCCCGCCCGGGCCTGGCGTCCCCGGTCGTCACGTGCCCCAGCCGCTCCTTGTTGGCGTCAAGCAGCCTGTGCCCGAGTTCCACCAGGGCGGTCACGTCCTCGATGTCGCCTGCCGGCCGCGACGGATCGACCCCGCGCAAGAACAGCGTTTCTGCCATGTAGACAGTCCCGAAACCGGCGACGTTGCGCTGGTCGAGCAGCGCCTCGCCGATCGGGCGGCCGGCGTCCGCGGTGAGGCGGCGGACCGCCTCGGCGGCCTGCGCCTCGTCCCAGCCCGGGCCGAGCAGGTCGGGGCCGAGATGCCCGGTCACCTGGTATTCCCGCGCGGTCGGCAGGATCTCGGTGACGCCGAGCAGGTAGCCGACGGCCTGCCATTCCGCGTTGGCCAGCACGACCCGCACCTGGTGCGCGTTCTTCCGCGGCGGGCCCGCGGCCGCGGGGCGGATCCGCCACGAGCCGTCCATCTTGAGGTGGGTATGCACCGTCAGGCCGTTCCCGACGCGGATGAGCAGGTGCTTGCCCTGGGAGACGGCCTCCGTCACCGGGTGACCGGTGAGGTTGGCGGTCGCGTACCTGGGCACGCGGAAGTCGCTGCGGGTCAGCACCCGCCCCGCCAGCGCCTCGTGCAGGCGCCGTGCGGTGTTCCAGACGACATCACCTTCGGGCACCCCTCAAGGATGCCCGCCGCCGGGGAGTGCGCCGCACAGGGCGGCCGCCGGGTGAGTGGTCGGCGGGCTAGCGGCGGCCTGGGTAGCCGCCGGTGCCGTACCCGCCCGTGCCGTAGCCGTTGTTGCCCTGGCCTGCCGGGCGCGGGGTCCGGTACCTGTCGTCCTGGTCAGTGGCCGGCCTGGACGGGTAGGGCTGGCTCGGGTACGGGTGGGACGGGCCGGTCCCGCGGTCGTACGGGTGCTGGCCGGAGTGCTGAGCGCCGTGGCCGGGGTTGCGGGCCGTGCCCGCCTGCGGGTCGGCAGGGTACTGCGGCATGCTGAACGTCTGGGTCTGCTCGTTCAGCGCCGCGTCCCGCCGGTCGTCGGGGACCTGCCCCCGTCGCGCCGCGACCCGGTAGGAGCGGCCGTCGGTGTCGGTGAGGGCCGACCGCGACCACGCCTTGCTGGTCAGCGGATCGTCATCGGCGCCCCTGCGGGGGCGGCCCTGGTTCCTCGCGTCGTGATTGGCGGCGTCCTGGCGCCACACGCCCTGGCTCTCGAGGGCGCCGCGGCTGTCCTGGCCGCGGGGGTCCTGAGGCCTGGCGCCGTGCCGGGGCTCGGGATAACCGGTGGCGGTCACCCGGTCGATGCGCTCGGTGCGCTCGCCCCAGTCG
>NZ_JBARCR010001061.1:0-3408 GCF_049794275.1 Trebonia sp. | reverse complement strand
CACCGGATCATGACCCGCGCGGACGAGGCCCGCCGGCTCGGCGTGCACGCGAACGCGGACAACGGCCCGGACTGCGCGCGGGCCCGCCGGTTCGGCGCGACCGGCGTCGGCCTGGTCCGCACCGAGCACATGTTCCTCGGCGAGCGCCGTCAGCTCGTCGAGCGGCTGATCCTGGCCGGCACCGACGAGCAGCGGCAGGCCGCCCTGGACGCCCTCGAACCGCTGCAGCGCGGCGACTTCGAGGAGATCCTCGAGGCGATGGACGGGTACCCGGTGACGATCCGGCTGATCGACCCTCCGCTGCACGAGTTCCTGCCCGACCTCACCGACCTGTCGGTCAAGGTCGCGCTGGCCGGCGACGACGCCACCGAGCACGACCGCCAGCTGCTCGAGGCGGTCCGCAGGCTGCACGAGCAGAACCCGATGCTCGGCCTGCGCGGCGTGCGGCTCGTGCTGCTCATCCCCGGCCTGCTCGACATGCAGGTCCGCGCGATCGCCGCCGCGGCCGCCGAGCTCACCAAGGCGGGCCGCGACCCCAGGCCGGAGATCATGATCCCGCTGACCGCGACCGTGCAGGAGATGGAGATCAGCAGGGAGCGCGCCGAGAAGGTGCTCCAGGCGGTGGCGGCGGAGACCGGCGTCCACGACGAGATCCCGATCGGCACGATGATCGAAGTGCCGCGGGCCGCTCTCACCGCGGGCGAGATCGCGCGGTCGGCGGAGTTCTTCTCCTTCGGCACCAACGACCTGACGCAGATGACCTGGGGCTTCTCCAGGGACGACGTGGAAGGGGCGTTCTTCAGCCCCTACATCGACATGGGCATCTTCGGCGTGTCCCCGTTCGAGACGATCGACGCCGACGGCGTGGGCCGGCTCGTGCGGATCGCCACGGAAGAGGGCCGGGCGACCCGGCCGGGCCTGCACATCGGCGTCTGTGGCGAGCACGGCGGCGACCCGGCGTCGGTCTGGTTCTTCAACGAGGTCGGCCTCGACTACGTGTCCTGCTCGCCGTTCCGCGTCCCGATCGCCCGGCTGGAGGCGGGCCGGGCCGCGATTGTCAGTGCTGGCAGCGACACTAGGTGAGTGGCCTACAGCTCACATGACACGGAGCGCTGGGCGGCCGAGCCGCCCAAGCGCGCCGGCCGTACGGATTTCCAGCGTGATCGCGCGCGGGTCCTGCACAGCTCCGCGCTGCGCAGGCTCGCCGCGAAAACGCAGGTAGTACAGGTCGGGGCCAGCGATTTCCCGCGCACCAGGCTGACCCATTCGCTGGAGTGCGCGCAGATCGGCAGGGAACTCGGCGCCGCGCTCGGCTGCGACCCCGACCTGGTGGACGCGGCGTGCCTGGCGCACGACATCGGCCACCCGCCGTTCGGGCACAACGGGGAGACGGCGCTGGCGTCCCTCGCTGACACCGGCGGCGCGCTGGCCTGCGGCGGCTTCGAGGGCAACGCCCAGTCGCTCCGGCTGCTGACCCGGCTGGAACCGAAGGTCCCCGGCGCCGGCCTCAACCTCACCCGCGCCACCCTCGACGCGGCACTCAAGTACCCCGTCGCCGGCTCGGGCACGGGCAAGTACGGCGCCTACCAGTCGGACATCGCCGTGTTCGACTGGATCAGGGCCGGTGCCCCGCCAGGCTCCGCATGCCTGGAGGCGCAGGTCATGGACTGGGCCGACGACGTGGCGTACTCGGTGCACGACGTGGAAGACGGCCTGCACGCCGGGCTGGTGACCCTGAAGAACTTGCACGATTCTTCGGAACGTACGGTTGTTTCACGCGTCGCCCGCACCGCCTACTGCCCGGCGTCGTGGGACGTCTCGGCGGCGGAACTCGAGGCGGTGTTCGCCGAGTTCATGGAGCTGCCCTGCTGGCGGTTCAGCTTCGACGGCGGCCCCGAGTCGCTGGCCGCGGCCAAGAACCTCACCAGCGAGCTGGTCGGCCGCTTCTGCCAGGCCGCCGAGGAGGCGACGCTCGCTGGCGGCCTGCCGGTACTCAGCCGCTACGCAGCGGACTTGGTCGTGCCGCGCCGCCAGCTGCTCGAATGCGCGCTGCTCAAGGCGGTCGCAGCGCACTACGTGATGTCGCGGGAGGGGGTAGCGGCGCAGCAGGCACGCGAACGGGAGCTGATCACCGAGCTCGCGCTGGCCATCGAGCGCGGCGCGCCGTCCACACTGGACGCGGTGTTCCGACCGTCCTGGAACGACGCCGCGAGCGACGAGGCGCGCCGGCGTGTCATCATCGACCAGGTCGCGTCGCTCACTGATACCTCGGCTATGGTCTGGCATCAGCGGCTCGCGTTATCCACTGGAGGCACGCATGACGACATTCGTGATCGTGGGCGGCGGCCTGGCCGGCGCCAAAGCCGCAGAGACGCTGCGCGCCGAGGGCTTCACCGGCGAGATCGTGCTGTTCGGCGACGAGTCCGAGGTGCCTTACGAGCGGCCGCCGCTGTCCAAGGACTACCTGCTCGGCAAGAAGCCGCGGGAGTCGGCCTACGTGCACCCCGCCGAGTGGTACGCGGAGAACTCGGTCGACCTGCGCACCGGCGTCAGCGTCGCGGCGATCGAGCGGCCGACGCACACGGTGATCGTCGAGCCCTCCGCGCACGGGGGGGCCAGCCCCCCCGTTTCCCCCCCGGGCGGCACGCAGCACTACGACAAGCTGCTGCTCGCCACCGGCGCCGCGCCCCGGCGGCTCGACATCCCTGGCGAGGCCCTTGACGGCGTCCGCACCCTCCGCAAGCTGCCGGATTCCGACGCGCTGCGCGCGGAATTCACCCGCGGCCGGCGGGTCGTGATCGTCGGCTCCGGCTGGATCGGCCTGGAGACGGCGGCGGCGGCCAGCATCGCGGGCTGCCAGGTGACGGTCATCGAGCCGCAGCCGACTCCGCTCTACTACGCGATCGGTCCCGAGCTCGGCGCAGTCTTCACCGTGCTGCACCAGGCGCACGGCGTGGAGTTCCGCTTCGGCGAGACGGCGGCGGAATTCCACGGCGACGCGGCGGGCCGGGTCGGGTCCGTGCTGACCTCATCGGGGACGGTGCTGCCCGCCGACGTGGCGATCGTCGCCATCGGCGCCGGGCCGAACGACGGGCTGGCCCGCGGCGCCGGCCTCGAGCTCTCGAACGGCGTGGTCACCGACTCCGCGCTGCGCACCTCCGATCCGGACATCTACGCCGCCGGCGACGTCGCCTGCTCGTTCCTGCCGCTGCTCGGCACCCACGTGCGGGTCGAGCACTGGTCGAACGCGCTGAACGGCGGCCCCGCCGCCGCCAGGTCCATGCTCGGCCAGGAGGTCGAGTACAACCGCGTACCGTACTTCTACACCGACCAGTACGACCTCGGCATGGAGTGCTCAGGCCTGCCCAGCCCCGGCGCCTACGACCAGGTCGTCTACCGCGGCGACCG
>NZ_JBARCR010001060.1:0-4363 GCF_049794275.1 Trebonia sp. | reverse complement strand
GGCCGCAGCAGGCTGATGACCTGCGCCGGGTCGGCGGTGGCGAGTTCGTCGGCTTTGATGAGGTGCCGGGAGACCGAGATGCCGATTGTGATGGCGCTGATGATCGCGGCTCGCAGGTCCGCGTCGTCGGCGGGGATCGCCTCGGCGATCTGCGCCTCGTAGCGGGCGATGCCGGCGCTGGCCGCGCTGGCGGCCTCGGGGTTGGTCAGCATCGAGCGCAGGAGGGTCAGCGACGCGGCCGGCTCGTTTTCCAGCCGGCTGGCGAGCGCGGCGAGGATCTGCTCGGCCGCCTGCCCGGGCGGTCCGCTCATCTCCGGGACGGGGGCGGCGTCGATCACTTGCCGGAACAGTTCCTGCTTGGACCCGAAGTAATGCATGACCAGCCCCGCGTCGACTCCAGCGGCCGAGGCCACGGCACGGATGGTGGTCCGCTCGTACCCGTCGGTGAGGAAAGCCTGGGCGGCGGCGTCGAGGATGCGCGCTTCGGTGCGGCGGCGCTGCTCGGCGCGCGAGCCGGTCCGGGGAGTGGTCATTTGTTCATTCTACGGATGTTGACCGGGCGGCCTACTTCGTTCTACGTTTGTTCAATGAACGCCTGTTGAGCGAACTGCCCGAGCGAAGGGAACCACCCTCATGCCAACTGCCACGCCCGCCGACGTCCTGGCCCGGCGCAGCCAGCTGATCCTGAACGGCGATGCCGACGGCTTCGCCGCCCTGTTCGCGCCCGATGCGGTGATCGAGTCGTCCTTCGCGGGGCCGCCGGGCACGCCCCTGCGCCTGGCGGGCCAGGAAGCGATCCGCGAGTACTCGCGGCGTGTCATGGAGTCGCCGCTGCGACTGGAGGACTTCGAGGTGGCAAAGCTTTACCAGACCGAGGATCCGGAGGTGGTGATCACCGAGATGCGGGCGACGGGGACCGTGACCACGACGGGCCGGTCGTTCACCACGACGTCCGTCCAGATCATCCGGATCCGGGACGGCCATATCGTGCACTCCCGCGACTTCGCCGATCCCCGGATCCTGGAAGACGTGACCGGGAAACCGCGTCGTGAAAGCTGACGCGGGTCCCGGGCGCAGGGTCGTGCGGCGGGTGGAGGCCGGTGCCGGCGAGCCGGCCGTCGTGCTTGAGGCGGGGATGAACTGCGGGGCCGCGTCCTGGCAGTGGGTCATGCCGCTGCTGGCCCCGCACGTCCGCGTCGCCGCCTACGACCGGGCGGGGATAGGCAGCAGCGTCCCCGCGCCAGGCCTCGTGACCATCGACCGCCAGGTCGATGACCTGGCATCGGTGATCACCGGGCTGGCCGCAGGATCATGCGTGCTGGCCGGGCACAGCTGGGGCGGCATGCTGGTCCAGCTGCTTGCCTTCCGGCGGCCGGACCTGGTCGCGGGCCTGGTCCTGGTGGACCCGGGGCACGAGGAGCTGGAAAGCGCACTGCCCCTGCCCGCTCAGTGGGGCTGGCGGGTCATCAACGCGGTCTTCCCCGATGAGCTGCACGATGACGCACCCGTGACCCTTGCGGCCATGCGGGAGCTGCGCGCCGCCGCAAAGCCGTTTCCCGACGTGCCCGTCGTCGTCCTGAGCGCGGCCCGCGGCTTCCCCCGCCGGTTTCGCGCGCACTGGACACGCCTACAGGCAGCGCTCGCCGCGGCCGCCCCGCAGGGACGCCACGTCGTCGTCGACGGCACCGGCCACAACATCCCCAGAGACCGGCCCGACGCCGTGGCCGATACGATCCTCGCGGTAGCCGCCCAGGCGCGGGCCAGCGGCGGCTGACAAGACAGGCTCTCCGCTGGCATGAGATCCTGGCTGCTGTCCCGGCCGTGCTGCGCGTGGAGTGAACGCTGGTGATCGAAGAGATCCTGCCCGCCGCGGTCGCGAGCGCGGAAATGTTCACAGACCCGCCTAACGCCACGCTCCCCCCGCAGGAGGCGGCGATCGTCGAGAGGGTGTCGGACAAGCGGCGCCGCGAGTTCACCGCGGGCCGGGAGTGCGCCAGGATCGCACTCGGCAAACTCGGTGTCATGCCCGTCCCGATCCTGATCGGAGAACGCGGCGCGCCCCAGTGGCCGCCGGGCATCGTCGGCAGCATCACGCACTGCGACGGATACCGCGCCGCCGCGGCCGCGCACGCCAGCGACGTCGCGGCCATCGGGATGGACGCCGAACCAGCCGATCCGCTGCCGCGCGGCGTGCTGGACGTGATCTCGCTCCCCGCCGAACGCGTCAGGCTGGCGGCCCTTGCGGGGGAGTGGCCAGCCGTGTGCTGGGACCGGCTGCTGTTCAGCGCCAAGGAGTCGGTCTATAAGGCGTGGTTCCCGCTCACTGGCCGCTGGCTCGGCTTCGAGGACGCGGACGTGACGATAACACCGGCCGGCACCTTCACGGCACGCCTCCTAACCGAGCCGCAGCCACCGTGCACGGCCAGCTTCGCTGGCCGCTGGCTGGCCAGCGGCGGCCTGATCCTCACAGCGATCGCGGTCCCGCGCTAAGCGAGTTAGCGTCAGTCGCCCTGCTCGAGCGCCGTCTGCATTGGGCGGAACTTTACCTGCGCCTCGGCGAGTTCCGCGGCCGGGTCGGAGGCCGCCACGATCCCGCAGCCGGCGAACAGCCGGGCCCGCTCCCCGGTCAGCTGCGCGCAGCGCAGCGCGATGCCCCACTCCCCGTTCCCGTCGGCGTCCACCCAGCCGACCGGGCCGGCGTAGCGCTCCCGGTCCATGTTCTCGAGTTCCCTGATGAGCTCCACCGCGGTATCGGTCGGGGTGCCGCCGACGGCGGCCGTCGGGTGCAACGCCGCCGACAGGGCGAGCGCGGAGTGGTCGGTCGCCAGCGTGCCGTGCACCCACGTGCCGAGGTGCTGCACGTTGGCGAACCTGAGCAGTTCGGGACGCGGTGCGACCCGCAGCGCCTGGCACAGCGGCTCGATCGCGTCGGTCAGCGAGGTGACGGCGTAGCCGTGCTCTTCGTTGTCCTTCGCGGAGCCGAGCAGCGTGGCCGCCAGCTCCGCGTCCTCCGCGGCCGTGGCGCCCCGCGGCATGGTGCCGGCGAGCACAAGGGCGCTGACCTTGCGGCCGTTCCTGCGGACGAGCAGCTCGGGCGTGGCCCCCACCAGGCCGGCGCAGGCGAACGTGAAGCAGCCTGGGTACCGGTCGGCAAGCCGGCGCAGCAGCACCCGCGCGTCGATCGGCTCGTCGGCCGACGCGTAGATGTCGCGGGCGAGCACCACCTTGCGCAAGTCGCCGCGGATGATCCGGCGCACCGCGGCGCTAACCGCCTGCTCCCACTCGGGGGCTGACAGCGACCCGTCGTGCCACCGGATGTGCCCGGGCGCGAGCAGGGGAGCCTGCGGCGCCGTGTGCCAGGCGGCCTCACCGTCCGGGGTAATCGTGGTGAGCCAGGCGTTCCCTGTGCCGTCCCTGCCGAGCACCGCGCGGGGCACGATGAGCACAGAGCCCTCGGACCAGTCGTCGAAGGTGAAGCTGCCGAACGCGACCAGCCCCGAGCCGCGGCGCCTGGCCTCGTCCTGGACGTCCGCGTTCTCGATGACCTCGCGCAGCCACTTCTCGCCGACGGCGAACCTGTCCGGGCCGGAGGGCAGCGTGACGCGCGTCGCCTCGCCCCAGCCGGTGAGGCCGGCGCCGTGCCGGATCCAGGCGAGCGCCGCGGGTTCCGGGAGCCGGCCGATCAGATCACCTGGATCCGGCACCGGCACGCTGCGCACCACCAGGTGCTCGCCGCCATAATCCCCGCCGGGCCGTCGATCCGTGGCGTGGTAGTTCCCGTACGGCTCTGCCATGACAGGAAATTGTAGTGGCCGGGCAGGAAGCGGCTATCCGCCTGGGTAACCGGTCCGTCGGCTGCTCGCTCCCGGTGAGCAGTTCGTCGTGGTTACCGATGCTGTAGGGGGCTAGTCGATAGGCGCCAGCATCCGGGCCATCGCGGGCAGTACCCCCGGTGCGACCCGGCAGTACACCCAGGTGCCGCGGCGCTCGGAGATGATCAGGCCCGCCTCTCTCAGCTTCTTCAGGTGGTGGCTGACCGTGGGCTGGGACACCCCAACGTTCTGGATGTCGCAAACAGAGGCTTCCCCGCTCTGATGCGCGGCGACCCGGGAAAAGAGCCTGAGCCGGACTGGGTCGGCAAGCGCCTTGAACATGCAGGCCATGCGCTCGGCTTCGGCGGCCGAAAGCTCCGCCGCGCCGAGCGGCGGGCAGGGAAACTCAAGCGCAGGCTCCGCGATGAGTTCCGCCGTCTGGTTCGTCATGGGCTAATACTCACCGCATCAGTGATCACTTGCCACCGATCCCGCCATAACGTGACATCACGTATATCTAAGGTTGCTCAGATGAGCGGTCGCCATTCGCG
>NZ_JBARCR010001059.1:0-3055 GCF_049794275.1 Trebonia sp. | reverse complement strand
TCCCTGACCGCGGCGGGGTCTTCCTCGATCCCGATGACCGCGCCGTCGCCGCCGACCTTCGCGGCGACGGCGCCGGCGAACAGGCCGACGCCGCAGTACAGGTCCAGCACGGTGTCCCCCGGCTTCGGCTCGAGGGCCGCGAGGACGGCCTCGGTCAGCGTGTCCGCCGCGGCCGGGTGCACCTGCCAGAACGCTCCGGCGCTGACCCGCCAGGCACGGCCCGCGGCGCGCTGGGTGAGGAAACCGCTGCCTTTCAGCGGTGTGAGCCGCCGCCGGTTCCTGCTGAGCAGGGACTCGGCAGGAACCGTGTCCGCCAGGCCGGCGAGGGATGACGGCGCCGGATGGCCGGCTGGCGTGACGATCACGGCACGGTCGCCGGTGCCGACGATGACCTCGACCGCCGTGGTGTCCGGCCAGGTGCGCCGCGGGATGCCCAGGTCGCGGATGCCGGGGTGCGCGATCAGGCAGTCGTCGATGGCGACGACCTCGTGCGAGCGATGTTTCCGCAGGCCCGGCACTCCGTCGTCGCGGACCGCGAACTGGACCCGGGTTCGCCAGCCGAGCCCCGGCTGGCCGCCGGTCTCGTCGCCGGGCATCGGCTCGACGGTGACCTCGCGGTCGATGCCGGCCATCCGCCGGAGCTGCTGCCCGATCACGGCGGCCTTCAGGGCGCGCTGCGCGGGGAGGCTGGCGTGCTGCCAGTCGCAGCCGCCGCAGCCGCCGGAATGCGCGTACGGGCAGGGCGCGGCCACCCGGTCCGGCGACGGCTCACGGATCTCGACGGCGTCCGCCCGCGCGAACCTGGACGTGACCTCGGTCACCCGGGCTACGACCCGCTCGCCTGGCAGCGCGTGCCTGACGAACAGCACGGGAAGCCCCGGCGGCCTGGCGACGCACCAGCCGCCCTGCGCGACATCCTCGGTCGTCACCTCGACGGCCTCGCCCACCTCGAAAACCACCGCACAGACCTCCTTGTTCTGGGGTCGCATTCTCCCACGTGAGGGCATACCTTTGGCGAGGTGCCCGAACCGGGCGCTACCAGCGCTGTGACGGACCGTGAAAGGACGGGTCGTGCATATCGTGATCATGGGGTGCGGGCGGGTCGGCTCGACGCTTGCCCACATCCTGGAGGACCGGGGCAACACGGTCGCGGTCATCGACCGCGACCCGGAAGCGTTCCGCAGGCTCCGCCCGGCGTTCAAGGGCGACCGGGTCACCGGGATCGGCTTCGACCGTGACGTGCTCGCCAGGGCGGGCATCGAGCGCGCCGACAGCTTCGCGGCCGTCAGCAGCGGCGACAACTCCAACATCATCGCCGCCAGGGTCGCCCGCGAGACCTTCGGGGTCCGCCAGGTGGCGGCGCGGATCTACGACCCCAGGCGC
Organism: Trebonia sp.; assembly: GCF_049794275.1. NCBI lineage: Bacteria > Bacillati > Actinomycetota > Actinomycetes > Streptosporangiales > Treboniaceae > Trebonia > Trebonia sp. Next base: position 1,672 of record NZ_JBARCR010001059.1, on the reverse strand, counting down.
GCGGAGGTCTACGAGCGGCTCGGCATCCCCACGGTCGCGACCGTGCGGTGGACGGCCGACCAGATGCTCCGCAAGCTGCTGCCCGAGGGCGCGGAGCCGCTGTGGCGGGACGCCACCGGCAAGATCGTGCTCAGCCAGGTCAGCGTGTCACCGGAATGGATCGGCGAGCCGGTCAAGCTCGTCGAGGCCTCGGCAGGCACCCGCATCGCCTACATCGACCGGCTCGGCGAGGCGATCGTCCCGCAGCCGGGAACCGTGCTGCAGCAAGGTGACGTGGTGCACGTCATCGCCCCGGAGAACGACCTGGACAGGATCGAGGCCGCGTTCGCCTCGCGCGAGAGGGGCGGTCACTGATGCGCGTCGCCATCGCCGGCGCTGGCGCGGTGGGCAGGTCCATCGCCCGCGAGCTGGTCGAGAACGGCCACGAGGTGCTGCTCATCGACCAGAAGCCGAGCGCGATCAAGGTGGACAGCGTGCCGCGCGCCGAATGGCTGCTCGCCGACGCCTGCGAGATCAGCTCGCTGGACGACGCGGCGCTCGACCGGTGCAACGTGGTCGTCGCCGCCACCGGCGACGACAAGGTCAACCTGGTGGTCGCGCTGCTCGCCAAGACCGAGTACGGCGTGCCGCGGGTCGTCGCCCGCGTCAACCACCCGGGCAACGAATGGCTGTACAACGAGTCGTGGGGCGTCGACGTGGCCGTGTCCACGCCGCGGCTGCTGTCGGCCCTCGTCGAGGAGGCGGTCAGCGTCGGTGACCTGGTCCGGCTGATGACCTTCGGGCAGAGCGAGGCCAGCCTCGTCGAGCTGACCATGCCCGACGACGCGCCGCTGGCCGGCCAGCAGGTCGGGTCCATCGAATGGCCGGCCGACTCGGCGCTGGTGGCGATCCTGCGCGAGGGCCGGGTGCTGGTGCCGCAGCCGGAAGACCCGCTGCAGCCGGGCGACGAGCTGTTCTTCGTCACCACGGAGGACGTCGAGGAGGAACTGGAGCGTCTCTTCTCGGCCGGCTAGCGGGTCTCGGTGATCTCCGGGCCGCGCTCGAAGGGGCTGGGCTGGGTGGCGAACCTGTTCTGCTCCTCCTGCTCCTGCTGGGCCTTGGCCTGCTCTTCAAGCGCCGCGGCCGCCTCCGGCGGCAGCCGGAGCTCGAGCAGGTCCCGTGGCGGCACCGGGTGCTCGCCGCGGACCACGACGACCTCGCGCATCACCGCCTCGAGCGGCGCCGCCGCGGCGGGATTCTCCGCCGCCGCACCGCTGAACACTCCGCGCAGGAACCAGCGGGCACCGTCCACGCCGGTGAACCTGACCAGCTGCGTGCCTGCCTGCGGCTGGTCCGGCTGCGCGGGCACGCGGGCCTGCAGCTCGGCGCCGAACGGCCCGGTGCGCTCCGTGACCATGCCCCCTGCGCCGCTGATCTCCGCCGCGATCTCGGCGCGCACGTCGTCCCACAGCGAGTCGCGCTTGGGCGCGGCGAACGCCTGCAGCTGCAGTTCGCTCAGCCCGTGGCGCACCGTCACCCAGGCGCCGTGCTGCTCGGCGAACACCAGCTGGATGTCCGTCCCCTCCAGCACAGGCACCTGCAGGCTGCCGAGGTCGACTCGCTGCATGTCGGGGTGCGGCTCGGCCACGTCCCACGGCCCGGCCCCGGGGGCCGCGCCGGGGGTCTCGTCGGC
>NZ_JBARCR010001058.1:0-5762 GCF_049794275.1 Trebonia sp. | reverse complement strand
GCGCCGGTCGGTGCCAGCGCGGACGACGGCACCGAAGGAGGCGTGGAGGCGTTCCTCATCCCGATCGACACGTGTTACTCGCTGGCGGGCGGCCTGCGGGTGCACTGGCGCGGCTTCGACGGCGGCGCGGAAGCACAGCGCCTCCTGACCGACTTCCTCGCCGATAACCGGGAGCGCGCCCGCCCGCTGGCGCCCCCGGATCCGCTGGCGTCCCCGGATCCGCGGGCAGGGGCGTAGATGGCGAAGCTGATCTTCGAATGCACGGGGGCGAGCGCGGCGCCGTACACGGCGACGCCCACGCTGCTGTTCCGGCTGAACGTCACGGAAGGCCTCGGCGAGCGCGTGGACGCTGTCGCGCTGCGCTGCCAGATCAGGATCGAGCCGCACAAGCGGAGGCACTCCCCCGACGAGGCCCGGCGGCTGCACGACCTGTTCGGCGACACCGAGCGCTGGGCGGAAACGGTCAAGGCGATCCAGCTCGCCGCCGTGTCCGTCATGGTCCCCGCGTTCACCGGGCAGACCGAGGTCGGCCTCGAGGTGCAGTGTACCTACGACCTTGAGGTGGCCTCAGGCCGGTACCTGCAGGGCCTGGACGACGGCACGATCCCGCTGCTGCTGCTGTTCAGCGGCACCGTCTTCACCTCGCCCGACGGCCGGCTGCGCGTGGAGCCGATCCCGTGGAGCTCGGAGGCCAGCTACCGGATGCCGGTCAGCGTCTGGCAGGACGTGGTGAACGAGCACTTCCCCGGCAGCGCGTGGCTGCGCTGCAGCCGCGAGACCCTCGACGAGCTGTCGGTGTTCAAGGCCGCCCACGCGCTGCCGACCTGGGACGCGACGCTCACGGCGCTGCTGGCGAACCAGCGGGCTAACGGGACCGCCAGCGGGACGGCGGGAGGCACGCCATGAGCCTCGACGACGTGCGGCGCGTCGCCGACGCGGTGCTCTACGAGGGCTACATCCTCTACCCGTACCGGGCCTCGGCCCAGAAGAACCGGAGCCGCTGGCAGTTCGGCGTGCTGATGCCCCCGGCGTACGCGGCGGCCGATCCGTCGGAGACCACGACCGCGCGGGCCGAGTGCGTCTTCACCCGCGACGGCGAGCCGTCCGTCGACGTGGTCGTCAGGTTCCTTCAGGTGCAGCGCAGGACCTGCCCGGGCCCTGGGGCGCCGGACACCTGGGACGAGGCGGTCGACCGCGAGGTCTCGGTCACCGTGGCGGGCGCCGCGCTGTTCGGCGACGGCACCCCCACGCCGTTCGGCATCCCGGGCGGGGAGGAGCACGAGGCGACCGCGGACGGGGACGTGATCCGCGTCCGCCGGGCGCTGCGCGGCGTCGTGACGGTCCGCGCCACCGAACTGCCCGGTCCCTGGCAGGCGGCGCGGCTCACCGTCGGGGTGACCAATCAGACGGCCGCCGGGCTTGGCGCTCCGGACAGCCCGGTGCTAGGCAGCGCGGTGCCGGACAGCCCAGTGCCGGACAGCCCAGTGCCGGACAGCCCAGCGCCGGACAGCGCGGTGCTGGACAGCGCGGCGCCGGGCAGCCCGGTGCTAGGCAGCAGAGCGCAGGCGCTGCCGGCCGCGCTGGTGGCGGCGCACATGATCATCACCATCTCCGGCGGCGCGTTCGTGTCGATGACAGACCCGCCGGAGTGGGCCGCGCCGGCGGTCAGCGAGTGCGAGAACGCCGGCTGCTGGCCGGTGCTCGCCGGCCCGCCTGGCGAGCGGAACGTCCTGCTGGCCTCCCCCATCATCCTGCCCGACCACCCCGAGGTGGCCAGGGAGAGCCCGGGCGAGCTGTACGACGGCACCGAGATCGACGAGATCCTCACGCTCCGCACGCTCGCTCTCACCGACGAGGAGAAGGCCGCAGCCCGCGCCACCGATCCGCGTGCCGCGGCGCTGATCGACCGGGTGGAGTCGCTGGACGGCGCGGCGCTGCAGCGGCTGCACGGCACGATCAGGGGCTGGCAGGGCTCACCGCCCGCCCAGGCCCGCGAGGACGACGGCACCGGCGAGGTCCCCTGGTGGGATCCGGAGGCGGATCAGTCGGTGTCGCCGTCCACCGATTCCGTGCTGGTGGCCGGGCAGCGGCTCGCGCGCGGCAACCTGGTGACGCTGCGGCCCGGCGCCCGCCGCGCCGACGCGCAGGACATGTTCCTCGTCGGCAGGACCGCGCTCGTCGAGGCGGTGCTGCTCGACGTGGACGACCAGCCGTACCTGGCGGTGACGCTCACCGACGACCCGGCGGCCGACCTGCACGCGGCGCACGGCCGCTTCCTCTACTTCTCGCCGGATGAGGTCGAACCCGCATGACGGGGATGGGGACGGAGCCGGAGCCAGGGCGCACGCTGGTCGCCGGGGTCGGCAACGTCTTCCTCGGCGACGACGGATTCGGCGTCGAGGTGGCGCGGCTGCTCGCGGAAAAGCCCCAGCGGGACGGCGTGGAGATCGCCGACTTCGGCATCCGCGGCGTGCACCTGGTCTACGAGCTGCTCGACGGCTGTGACCTGTTCGTCCTCGTCGACGCCGCGCCGCGCGGGTACGAGCCTGGCACGATCACCGTGCTCGAGGTCGACCCAGACGACGCCGGGCCTGGCGCGCCGGTTATGGACGGCCACGGTCTGTCACCCGATGACCTCTTCGCTATGCTCGCCACCATGGGCGGTCGCCCCGGTCGCAGCCTGCTCGTGGCCTGCGAGCCGGCCGATGTGAGCGCGGGAATGGGGCTCTCAGAGCCGGTGCGGGCCGCCCTGCCGCACGCGGTCCGCGCGGTAGAAGAAATCCTGAGCCAGATCGGACAGAAGGAAGGTGTGCGCGATGGTGCGCAGGCTGATCACGGTGGCGGTGATAGTGGCGCTGGTCTCCATAGTGGTGGCAGGCCTGCCGGACCTTAAGCGCTACCTCAAGATCAGGGAGATGTAACCCCGTGCACGAGTTCGGGCTGTGCGAAGGCGTCCTCGACGCCGTCCAGAAGCGGGCAGCCGGGCGGCGGGTGGCCGGCATCCGGGTCCGCTGCGGGGTGCGGCACGCGGTAGACCCCGCCTCGATGGCGCAGGCGTTCGAGATGGTCGCCGCGGGAACGGAGGCGGACGGTGCGGCCGTCGAGGTCGTCACGGTCCCCGCCACCGTCACCTGCCACGGCTGCGGAACGGTCAGCGAGGTCGCCGACCCGATACCGGTCTGCCCGCGGTGCGGCAGCGCGGACGTCGACGTCAGCGGGGGCGATGAGCTGACGCTCGAATCCGTCAGCTACAGCCACGCGGAATTATCCCGTACATTACGGTGGTGGCCGTCGACGGATTCGAACTCGCCTATGACAGGACCGGTTCCGGTCCCGCGGTCGTGCTGCTGCACGGGTGGCCAGGCGACCGCACCGACTACCGTGAGCTGATCCCGCTGCTGGACGGCTGCGAGGTCGTCGCGCCGGACCTGCGCGGGTTCGGCGAATCGGACAAGCACCCCGCCGATCCTGGCGCCCAGTACAACGCGGCGGCGAACGCGCGCAGCGTCGCGGGCCTGATCACCGACCTGGGCCTGAACCGGCCGGTGGTATTCGGCTACGACATCGGCAGCCGGGTCGCGCAGGCGCTGGCCAGGGACCGGCCCGAGCTCGTCAAGGCGCTGGTGATCACCCCGCCGGTGCCCGGCGTCGGCACCCGGGTGTTCGGCCCGGGCCCGATGCGGGAGTTCTGGTACCAGTCGTTCCACCGCCTGCCTCTCGCCGAGGAGCTCATCGACGGCAAGCCCGAGGCGGTCCGCGCGTACCTCAGGCACTTCTGGAACCACTGGTCCGGCCCCGCCTTCGAGCTCGACGAGGCCGCCCTCGACCACCTGGTCTCGGTGTACGGCCCGCCAGGCGCGTTCACCGCGTCCATCAACTGGTACCGGGCCGGCGCCGGCACGATAGGTCTCGCGCTGGCGGAGCAGGCGCCCGCCCCGGGCGACCGGATCGCCGCGCCCGCCACGGTGCTGTGGCCGGACCACGACCCGCTGTTCCCGCGAGACTGGTCCGACCGCCTGGACGAGTTCTTCAGCGACGTCCGGCTGCGCTTCGTGGACGGCGCCGGCCACTTCGCCCCGCTGGAGTTCCCCGCCGTGATCGCCGGGGAGATCCTGGGAGCGGCCAGCGCCTAGGATGGCCTGGTGCTCCTCCCGCCTCGTGTATCGCATGACCAGGCGGAGGAAATCGCCGCCGCGCACTACGGGATCAGCGTGGTCGCGGAACGGCTGGCGGCCGAGCACGACGACACGTTCCGGCTAGTGACGGCAGGCGGGCCGACGCGGCTGCTGAAGATCGCCCAGATCCCCCCGGGCACACTGGCGGACGCCGGCGCCTCGCCATTGGCGGCCAGCTTCCAGACCGCGGTGCTGCTGCACCTCGCCAGGGCCGCACCCGCGCTGCCCGTCCAGCGGGTCATCAGCACTCTCGACGGCCGCCCAGAGCTGCACCTTGACGGCCACGTCGTCCGGATGACGTCCTACCTGGAGGGGCCGGTCCTCGGCTCGCGGCCGGCCAGCGCCGCGCTGCGCCGCGACATCGGCGGCACGCTCGCCAGGCTTGACCAGGCGCTGCGCCCGTTCGCGCACCCGGGCGCGAACCGCACCCACCTGTGGGACCTGCAGAACTTCCATCAGCTCCGCCCGCTGCTTGACCAGCTGCCCGGCCAGCCGGCGGACAGGGACCAGCGCGCGGCCCTGGTCAGCTGCCTGGACCGGTTCGAGGCGCGGGTGCTGCCGCGCCTCGCGGACCCGGCGACGCGCCGCCAGGTCATCCACACCGACTTTCACGGCGACAACCTGCTGGCAGCCGCGGACCGGGTAACCGGCGTGCTGGACTTCGGCGACAGCCTGGCCGGCCCGGTTGCGATGGACGTGGGCGTCGCCGCCTGCTACCAGTTCGGCGTCGCCGCCGGCACCGACCCGCTGATCCCGGCGCTCGACGTGATCGTCGGCTACCACGCGGTCGACCCGCTCGGACCCGGCGACCCTGCGCTGATCGGCGAGTTCATGCTGCTGCGACTCGCGGCGCGGATCATCGTGAGCCAGTGGAACGCGGCCCGCGAGCCCGCCAACCGCGATTACCTGCTGCGCAGGACCCCGCAGGCGACGGCGCACTTCGCGGCGCTGCGCGCGATCGGCCCCCACGCGGTGGCGGACCGGATAAGGGAGGCGCTGGAATGACAGGCTCCGACGGCACCGGGATGGACGCCGCCCGGATGGTCAACGGTTTCGATACCGCGCGCACCGGCGCGCTCGACCCGGAGCTCGGGGACCTGGTGCGGCGGCGCGACGCGGCGCTCGGCGGCGCGTACCGGCTGTTCTACGCGACCCCGGTCCAGTTCGCCCGCGGCGAGGGCGTCTACCTGTACGATCCGGACGGCACCGCCTACCTGGACGCGTACAACAACGTGCCGTCGGTCGGCCACTCGCACCCCCGCGTCACCGAGGCGGTCAGCCGCCAGCTCCAGACGCTCAACACGCACACCCGCTACCTCACGGCCGGCCTCGTGGACTACGCGGAGCGGCTGCTGGCCACGCACCAGCTCGGACCGGCGCACGCGATGTTCACCTGCACCGGCAGCGAGGCCAACGACCTCGCGCTGCGGATCGCCCGGCACCACACCGGCGGCACCGGGGTGATCGTGACCGCCAACGCCTACCACGGCGTGACATCGGCCGTCGCCGAGGTCTCCCCCAGCCTCGGCGTTCCGCTCGGCCGGCACGTCCGCGCCGTCCCGGCGCCGCCGGACGCCGCCGCTGTGG
>NZ_JBARCR010001057.1:0-3951 GCF_049794275.1 Trebonia sp. | reverse complement strand
GGCGCCAACGCGGTCTGGCTGATGGGCGTGTGGGAGCGCAGCCCGGCCGGGCTGGCCCTGACCAACGCGAACCAGGAGCTCCAGGCGTCGTTCCGCGAGGCCCTGCCTGACCTGCGGCCCGAGGACGTCATCGGCTCCCCGTACTGCGTGCGCCGCTATGTCGCGGACGACATGTTCGGCGGCCGCAGTGGGCTAGCGGCGGCGCGGGCCGCGCTGGCCGCCCGCGGCGTGCGGCTGATCCTCGACTACGTGCCTAACCACGTCGCCCCGGACCACCCCTGGGTGATGAGCGATCCGGAACTCTTCGTCCGCGGCTCCGAGGACGACCTCCGCGCGGATCCGGCCGGCTGGGTAGCGGCGGGCGGCCAGGTGCTGGCCCACGGCCGGGACCCGTATTTCCCGCCGTGGCCGGACGTCGTCCAGCTCAACGCGTTCTCGCCCGCGCTGCGCGCGGCGACCGTCGAGACGCTGGCCGATATCGCCAGTCAGTGCGACGGCATCCGGTGCGACATGGCCATGCTCATGATCAACGACATCTTCGCCAAGACCTGGGGCACCCGCGCCGGGGCCGCGCCGCCCGAGGAATTCTGGCCGGCCGTGATCGGCGAGTTGCGCGGGCAGCATCCGCAGGTCGTGCTCGTCGCCGAGGCGTACTGGGACATGGAGTCGGAACTCCAGCAGCAGGGCTTCGACTTCTGCTACGACAAGCGGCTGTATGACCGGATCATCGAGGAGGACGCGTCCGCCGTCCGCGACCACCTCCGGGCCGATCCGGGATACCAGGCCCGGCTGCTGCGCTTCCTGGAGAACCACGACGAGCCCCGCGTCGCGTCGCGGATGGATCCGGCGGCCGAGCGAGCCGCTGCCGTCAGCATCGCGACCCTGCCCGGCGCCACGCTGTGGTACGAAGGCCAGTTCGAGGGCCGGCGGGTCCGGCCGCCCGTCTTCCTGGCCCGGCGGCCTGACGAGCCTGCCGATACCGAGCTTGCCGCCTGGTACGAGCGACTGCTCGCCATCGTCGCCGGTCACGGCGTCCGGGCCGGGACGTGGCGGCTGCTCGAGGCCGACGGGTGGCCCGATAACCAGTCCTGCCGGAACCTCCTGGCCTGGTCCTGGTCTGGTGCGGACGACGCGCGGCACGTGGTGGTCGTCAACCTGTCCGGCCAGCCCGCTCAGGGCCAGATCCCGCTCGGCTGGCCGGACCTGCCGGGGCGTGACTGGCGGCTGGAGGACCTGCTGTCCGGCGCGGTGTTCGTCCGTGACGGCGGCGAACTCGCCGGGCCCGGCCTGTTCGTTGACCTGGAGCCGTGGCAGTACCACGTGCTATCACCGCGGTGAAACGGGGCACCCTGGACCGTGCCCGCTCGCCGGGAGCCGCATCCCTCGCAGGGGGTGAAAGGGCGGCCGCCGGGCGGGCGCTCCGCCCGGTGAAAGGCCCGTGCGGGTGATCACAGCATGAAGCAGCCGTCATTAGGTTTCGTGTGCTGCCATCGGAAGGGGCGATCATGGTAAGCATCGCGGCAGGAGACGGACGCCGGCGCGGGCGGTCGGCGAAGATCTCCGGACGGCACCGCGCGGCCAGCATCTACGGCGCCATCATCACCGCGGCGATCATCGCCGCCAGCGGGGACGAGCTGCCCACCGTCCCACTGGTGGTCGCGGTGGTGGTCACCTTGCTGGTCTACTGGGTGGCCGAGGAGTATGCCGAGGTGATCGGCGAGCAGGCCGAGGGAGGCCGCCTCCCGACGTGGGCCAGTATCCGGGGCATGCTGACCAGCACCTGGCCGATGGTCAGCGCCTCGTACGCGCCGCTGCTCGCGCTGGTGCTCGCACATCTGGCGGGCGCATCGGGCCTGACCGCCGCCAATGTCGGCCTGGGGGTCGCGATCGCCGCGCTGACGTTCCACGGATGGTCGGCTGGGCGGGCGGCGCAGCTACACGGGCGCCAGCTTGTTCTCGCGACCTCCGTCGCGGCGGCGCTGGGGGTCGTGATGATCCTGCTGAAGGACGTGGTTCTCATACACCTGCACTGATGCCAGCAGCCTCCCTCGCCGAGACGGGAAGTGCCTAAGAGCGAGGCTCGCGCGCGGGTCCTTTACGGGTGCGGAACAGCGGCTGGGCCACCCGGCCGAGGAGGCCCATGAGCCTCGGCCGGAGCGGCACGCCGGCCAGCCGCGGGTTCCAGCGCAGGAACGTGTAGCCGAGACGACGGGCGAGCAGCCCGTCGGTGGCGACCTGATCACCGATCACGGCGCCGGGCCGGGGCAGAGCACGGTACGGCGCGGTCCGCACCGGCTTCCCCGCGGAGGCGAGGTACGTCACCTGCACGCCAGGAAGCGACGGGATCGCCGAGGGCCGGCGAGCGGAGTTCGTCGCGAAGACCACCACACGCACATCAGGAAGCTCCCCGAGCTCGGAGACGACTGCCGCTACTCCCCGGTCGAGTGACTCCTGGCCACTGTCCCACCACGCGACCAGGGGCTCCACGTCGAAAATCATCGTCCGCACCGACAGCTCCCTGGCCCGTGCCAGCACGTCGCGAAGCTCTGTGAACTGCTCGTCAGAGGCCGGCATCCGGCTCCTGCCCAGATCTGTCCTGATGGCCCGCGGTGACCGCTGAGTGGCCCGCGGGCGCGCCGGCCGACGGCGGCTCGCGCCGCCACGACGCGAGGCGCCGCAGCCGGGACCAGCTGATGGTGGCCTTGGGCGGAGGCACGCCGGGACGGTCCCGTGGCACCCGGACCCGCAGCGCGCCGGGACGGATCGCGCAACGCACGGGCACCGGCAGGGAGACGGCCTCGCCATCGATGCCGACGGGAATCCGTTCCGAGCTGGCGGTAACCACGATGGTCCGCGCGGTCAGCACGCGCAGGCCGGTGGTGTGCCTGCCGCGGAGCAGGCCGACCGCCTGCCCCACGCTGTCCACCGTCACGGCGACCACGCCGAGCACACCGCGATCCAGCCGCGCGCGACGGCCAAGGCCCGCGATGTCTCCCGTCCCGTAGGGGTTGCTGGACACCAGAAGCGCCTGCGGCGCATCGATCGTCACGCTGTCCGCGACGGCGGACAGCCGTGCCCCGCGCTGGCCGTCCAGCAGCTCCGGCAGCGTGTCCAGGGTCGTGCCCAGCTTGTCGTCCCGGTAGGCGGGCGTCTGCACCACCTCAGCGTAGGCGCCGAAGGACGCGTTGTTGACAAACGTCTGATCGCCGATCAGGCCCAGGTCGACTTGCAGATCAACGCCGTCGGACAGCGCGGCGAGGCACGCCGCCGGATCCGTGCGGTCGAGGCCCAGGTCCAGCGCGAAGTGGTTCCGGGTGCCCGCGGTGATCACCACGAACGGAATCCCGTGCTCAGCGGCGACACCGGCCACGAGCGCCTGGGTACCGTCGCCGCCTGCGACGCCGAGCAGGTCACTGCCCGCTCTGACCGCCTTGCGCGCCACCTCGGCCACGTCGACCGGCTCGGGACCGCTTATCAGGAATACCTCTGCTCCCAGCGCCTCCGCTTTCCGCCGCAAGTCGAATTTCGCCACCTTCCCGCCGCCGGACCTCGGGTTCATGATCAAGAACGGATGCCGGGCCGGCGCCGCCGGGAGCTCAGGCATTCGCCAATCCGGTCCGTTCCCGGTCAGCGCCGCGCGCGCCACCACGCCAGCGAGGAACCAGCCCACCGCGGAGACCGCCGCCAGCCAGAGCAGGCCGGCGAACGCGTAGACGATGATCACCGTGATCGGCGCGAGAACGAACACAGCCAGTGACAGCCAGCGCAGGACGCCCCGGCGGGACAGCACCAGGAACGCGGTCGCGAGGCTCACCGCGGCGGCGGCCAGGCCCACCCCGAGCATCGCCGCGCTCTTCAGTCCCGCGAAGGCCACCACGACCGCGACGGCGAGAAACGCCAGCGCGAAACTCAGGCGGGCCAGCCAGCGCTGCGACCGCGTGGCCTGCAGGG
>NZ_JBARCR010001056.1:0-3530 GCF_049794275.1 Trebonia sp. | reverse complement strand
GGGGCGGCGGCAGGTCAGGGCTTGCGGGCGACGCCGCAGAACTGGTCGACTTCCCGTGGTTCGCCGCCGATGTCCACGCGTCCGGGCCGCCACCGTGTGGTGGATACCACGCCGGGCTCGAGCAATTCCAGGCCGTCGAAGAACCCGGCGATCTGATCAGGGCTGCGCAAGATGACCTGCGGCTTGCCGAACTTGTTCCACTGCGCGACCGCCTCATCGGACCGGGCGCCGTTGATCACGTTGGTGCTGTGGGAAATCACCAGGTAACTGCCTGGCGGCACCGCCCGCATCAGGCGGTCGACGATCTCGCGCGCTTGCTCGTAGCTGGCGATGTGGTGCAATATCGCGATGAGCGTGATGGCGACCGGCTCGGTGAAGTTCAGCGTCCGGCTCGCCTCGGCGAGGATTTTCTCCGGGTCCTGCAGATCCGCGTCAATGTAGGTGGTGGCGCCCTCGGGGCTGCTGGTGAGCAGGGCGCGGGCGTGCGCGAGAACTATCGGGTCGTTGTCCACGTACACGACCCGTGACTGCGGGGCGACAGCCTGGGCGACCTCGTGCGTGTTGTTAACAGTCGGCAGGCCCGTGCCGATGTCCAGGAACTGGCGGATTCCTTCCTCGCCGGCAAGGAAGCCGACCGCGCGGACGAGGAACTCCCTTGCAGCGCGGGCGAGAAGCACAATGTCCGGGTACAGCTCCCGCACCTTGTCGCCGGCCATCTGGTCGACCTCGTAGTTGTCTTTACCGCCCAGCCAGTAATTCCACACCCGGGCCGAGTGGGACACCGCGGTGTCGATCGGGGGACCGGGGGAGGCGTTACTCATTGAGGTTCCCTTTCGTTCCGCGGATTGCCGGGCAGCAGCCCTGCCGCCCAGCGTCCATGCGGGCCCCAGGCGGCGCTCCTGGCGCCTAGCTTTTCACACTGCCAGGTTCCTGCCCGCATCTGCAGTTCCTCCAGCAGGTCCCGCCGCATGCTGGCGCCTGGGTCTGCGGCCCCGGCTACCGGCTGGTTCATGATCGACCGGGCTGTCCGCGCGCAGAAGACCTGCGAGCGCGACCACCACCGCCCCGCGACGCAGGCCTGCGAAAGGCAGGCGTGAGATGACCGGCTACCACACCCGCTGGGCGCGCCCCGAAGAACCCGCTGATGATCCCGAGCGGCTCGCGATCCGCGAGGGCCCTGGCCTTCGGCAAGGCCCTGTACGACGTCCGCACCACCCTCGGCCTGTCCGTCGCCGAACTGGCCCTGCGGGCCTCCTTCACCGAGGACGACATGAGTGCATCGAGGAAGGCGGCACCGAGCCCACCATCCCGCTGCTGCGCCACCTCGCCGCCGATCATGCGAGAGCTCTGCCTCAATCGGCCGGCGTGACCGGGCGCCTGCCGGATCGGCTGGGGGCGAAGAAAACGGTCCGTTCGGAATAATGGGGGTTTCCTGTCCGGTCTGTATCTGTAGGGTGAGCGTCCTGGCGCTGCCTGGGCCATGCCTTAGGGCACCTCGCCGTGCGCTGGCGAGCCTGATCACCGCAGTGAGACTGGCGGTCGTGGCGTGCGCGAGCAGCGGCGGAGTAACAGGCGGCGGACGAGCGCGGAATCCTCTGCTTCCGGATGACCTGCCGGTGGCTTCGTGACCCGGGAGGGAGCGCCGTACGCCTTCCTGCTCGGATCGGCCGCTGGCCACGTCATCATCAGCGGGCTGCACCTGCCCCCGCGAATCAGCGTGCATAGCCTCTCCGCCGGTACTGGGTCGGATGGCGGGCGGCATCACAGGGCTCCGTGCTCGAATTTCCCGCGCCGCCCGCCGAGCACGTCATCGTGCTTCGGAACACCGTGCCCGCTCCCGCTTGTCTCGTGACCGGAGCCGCTTCCGCCAAGATGCCGTGGTTCCTGCTCACCAGCGTCGGCCCTGAGCTTCCTGCACCGGGTGCTGACGTTCCGCAGCCTATAATCCCCTGACCCGCCCGGGCGGGCTCAGGCGCGGAACCCGGCGGTGGCCTCAACAGTCGGGAGGAGCGCATTCGCCCGCACGGTCTGCGCGTACCACCGGAAGCTGTCCTTTGGGATTCGGGTACGGGTCGGATAGTCGATCCAGACGAGACCGAATCGCTTGGAGTAGCCGTATGCCCACTCGAAGTTGTCCATAAGGCTCCAGACGAAGTATCCACGAACGTCCGAGCCCGCTTCGCGGGCCTGCAGCACGGCGCGCAGGTGCCCGTCTAGGTAGCGGATGCGCTCCGGGTCCTGCACCGAGCCGTCCTGCCCGACGTAGTCGGCGCACGCCGCGCCGTTCTCGGTCAGAAGGATCGGGACATGGGGGTACTCCTGGTGGAGCCGGTCCAGCAGTTCGGTGAGGGCGGCGGGCTCGACCTCCCAGCCCATCTCGGTGCGGCGGAAGGCCTGCCGCTGCACCGGCACCGCGTGGAGATCGGAGGAGATGAGGTCGATCTCGGCAGTCGGCACGCAGTATCCCGCCACCATAGCCTGGGCAGTCCGCGCCTCATCCGCCACGGTTTGGGGCGTGTAGTAGTTGATGCCGAGAAAGTCGAGCGGCCGGGAGATCACCTCTAGGTCGCCGTCCCTGACAACCGCGAAACCTGGAGCGCTGCCCTGGTAGTGCTCCAGCATGTCGGGCGGGTAGCTGCCGGTGAGGACCGGATCGAGGAAGAGCCGGTTGGCGTTCCCGTCCGTCCGCCGTGCCGCGGCCACGTCATCCTCATGGTCCGTAGCGTGGCGTATCGGCGTCAGATTCAGCGAGATGCCCACCTCGGCCGCTGGGACGGCCGAGCGAATTGCCTGTACCGCTTCGCCGTGCGCCAGCAGAAGATGATGGGTCGCCGCGACTGCCTTCCCAATGTCGCGGATCCCTGGAGCGTGGTGACCGGATCCGTAGCCCAGCCAGGCGGAGCACCACGGCTCGTTGAGCGTGATCCACCTGCCGACCGTCCCGCCCAGCGCCCGGGCAACGGTCCCGGCGTACTCGGCGAAGCGGCTCACGGTGTCGCGTTGCGGCCACCCGCCCTCGTCCTGAAGGGGCTGCGGCAGATCCCAGTGGTAGAGCGTGAGGACAGGAACGATGCCCCTGGCGCGAAGACCGTCCACGACCCGGCGGTAGAAGTCGAGGCCCTCGGGGTTGGCCGGGCCTTTGCCCGTTGGCTGGATACGCGGCCAGGACACCGAGAAGCGGTATGCGCGCACGCCAAGCTCCGCCAAGAGGTCGAGATCCTCTTCCAACCGCAGGAAATGGTCGCACGCGATGTCGCCGGTGTCGCCATTGACCGTCTTGCCGGAGGTGTGGCTGAACGTGTCCCAGATGGACACGCCCCTGCCTCCGACGTCTACGGACCCTTCGACTTGGTACGCCGCGGTGGCCGCGCCGAACAGAAAACCCTTGGGGAACGGGACGGCATTGCTGTCGAGAGCTGACAAGGTTGCACCGACCTCCGCGTATGAATGGCGTCGTATCCGAAAAGGCACTTAACCGGTATAGTAAACTTACCCCAGCATGACCTGCAATCCTCCGGCGTGCGCCGAGG
>NZ_JBARCR010001055.1:0-1898 GCF_049794275.1 Trebonia sp. | reverse complement strand
CCGTTCGGCGCTGTCCTGGCGGGGCGCATGGTGCCGTCACAGCTGGCCAGGCTGCCGCGGCGGGCCAAGCAGGCACTGGCATTCGTGGGGGTGGGCGTCCTTGCCTGCTATCTGGCCGGGCTTGGCTACGGCGCCGCCCAGTCCCCGCAGGCGGACAACGAGCAGGCGGTCATTCCCTGGCTCGAGGCACACCACCTCACCAGCGGGCTGGGCACCTACGTCGAAGCCAACCTCATCACGATGGACAGCGGGGGCCGCGTCGCGATCAGGGAAGTAGCCTGGTGGTCGTCCGGGGATACCCGGCGGGCCTTCGAGTCAAAGGCGTCCTGGTACGACCCCCGGCAAAGCTACGCCAACTTCATCCTGACCAACAGCGCCGAGCACTGGGGCATGGACGGCGGCCCTAATCGCCAGATCGGCCAGATCCCGCGCAGCGCCATCGCCGCGCTGCACGCGGGGCCGCCCGCGCACGTCTACCACTACAAGTCGTTCACCATCATGGTCTGGACCCACAATCTCCTGGAGAACCTCGGCAAGACCCCGTCTGTCCAGCCAGGCCAGGTTCCCTGCACCCGCGACTGCGCGTAGCCGTTCGGTATCTGCTAACGTCTGTGCGTGCTTAAAGGTTTCGCCGGTACGTCGGGGGAGAGTTCCGCCGAGGACCTTCGAGTTGGCGGTCCCGCTCGGCAAATGACCGAGGACGAGTCCAGGCGTCGGCGTGCCCGGTGGGCGTGGGTCGGCGGGCTGGCCGCGCTGGCCCTCGTCTTGTTCTTCGTCTACCTGCGGTTGTCCAGGACGTATGCGGCTACCTCGGATGGCGCGGACCAGGCGCTGCAGGGCTGGGACATGCTGCACGGCAACTGGCTGCTGCGCGGCTGGACCATCGCGGACGTCACGTATTACACGACCGAGGTTCCCGAATACGCGATCATCGAGCTGTTCCGCGGCCTGCGCGCGGATGACGTGCACATCGCGGGTGCCGCCACCTATACGTTGCTGGTGCTGGCGGCCGGGCTGCTGGCCAGGGGCCGTTCGACGGGGCGGGAAGGGCTGATCCGCTTCGCGGTGGCGGCCGGGATCATGATCGCGCCGCAGTTCGGCAACGCCACGCACCTGCTGCTGTCGCAGCCCGACCACCTGGGCACCTCGCTGCCAGTGCTGCTGGTGTTCTTGATGCTGGACCGCGCGCCGCGGCGCTGGTATATCCCGGTGGCGGCCGGGGTGGCGCTGACCTGGGTGGTGATCGGCGACCGGGTGGCCCTGCTCACCGCGGTCGGCCCGCTCGCCGTCGTGTGTGCCGCCCGTGTCCTGTTCGCGATGCTCAGGTATCGCAAGTCGCTGGCCTCCCAGTGGTATGAGCTGTCCCTGGTAGCGGCCAGCGTCGTGTCGTTCGCCGCAGCCGAGCTAGCCGTGCGGCTGATCGGCGTCCTGCACGGATACAAGATCACCCCGGTGGCGTCGGCCAGGATCGCCATGCTGCAGTTCCTCCCGCACCACGTCCAGGCGACGGTCGGGGGCATCCGCAACATGTACGGCGCCGACTTCATCCACATCTCGCAGAACTCGCTGTTCGGTCCCCAGCTGGGGGGCCTGCCGCTGTCCGTCGGGGTCGCGCTGGCCGCCTTGCACTTCGTCGGCCTGGCGCTGGCGGTGTGGGGCTTCTTCCGCGCGTTCCGGTACTTCTTCGACCCCGCCGACTTGGTCTCCCCGGTCCTGGCCACGGGGATCGTCATCAACGTCGCCGCCTACGTGCCCAGCGTCGTGTCCGCCAGGATATGGGACGCCAGGGAGATCGTGGCCGTGCTGCCGTTCGGCGCTGTCCTGGCGGGGCGCATGGTGCCGTCACAGCTGGCCAGGCTGCCGCGGCGGGCCAAGCAGGCACTGGCATTCGTGGGGGT
>NZ_JBARCR010001054.1:0-1897 GCF_049794275.1 Trebonia sp. | reverse complement strand
GGCCGGCGACGCCGGCCAGCAGCGTCCGCAGTTCCGCCGAGGCGGCCGACGCGGCGGTCAGCTCGCCGGTGGCGCCGGTGCTCAGCGACAGGTACGCGGCGGCGAACCCGTCGGTGCCCTGGGCGATCTCCTGGACCGACTGCCGGGCGGCGAGCCGGACCTCCTGGTTGAACTGGTTCTGCTCGAGGGTGCGGAGCACCACGATGCTGACCACGCCCATCACCACGAGGAAGGTCGCGGTCAGCGCGATCAGGCCGGCCAGCAGCCGGGTCCGCAGTGAGAGCGACCGCCGCCCCCACGCCGCCGCGGTCACGGCGAGCGCAAGGTGTAACCGACGCCGCGCTGGGTGTGGATCAACGGCGGCCCGAGCGGGTCGAGCTTGCGCCGCAGGTAACTCACGTAGGTCTCGAGAACCTGGGACTGCCCGGCGTACTCCCAGCCCCACACGTTTTCCAGCA
Organism: Trebonia sp.; assembly: GCF_049794275.1. Classification (NCBI taxonomy): domain Bacteria; kingdom Bacillati; phylum Actinomycetota; class Actinomycetes; order Streptosporangiales; family Treboniaceae; genus Trebonia; species Trebonia sp. The sequence goes on along the minus strand of NZ_JBARCR010001054.1, from coordinate 1,439 downwards.
GCTGCTTGCGGCTGAGCATCAGGCCCTGATTGCGCATCAGGTAGGCGAGCAGCCGGAACTCTGTCGGCGACAGTTCGACCGGGGTGCCCGCCCGGCGGACTATCCAGTGCTCCTCGTCGAGCTCGAGGTCGGCGACGCGCAGCGTGGGCCCGTCGTCGGCGTCGCCGTCCTCCGTGGCGTCCCGCTTGGCCGCGCGCCGCAGCACGGCCCGCACGCGGGCGACCAGGGCCTCGACAGAGAACGGCTTGGTGATGTAGTCGTCACCGCCGAGCGTCAGCCCGGTGACAGTGTCCGACGTCGTGTCCCTGGCGGTGAGAAAGATGACCGGCACGTCGTTGTCGCTCGCGCGAAGCCGGCGGCACACCTCGAAGCCGTCTATGTCGGGCAGCACGACATCGAGCACGATCAGGTCCGGGCTGGTGGCCGTGGCCAGCGCCAGCGCATCCATGCCGGTCGCGCTGGTCGTCACCGCGCAACCGTGAAACTTGAGGGCGACCTGGACGAGTTCGCGGATGTTCGGCTCGTCGTCGACGACTAGCACCTTCGGGATCGGGTCACCTTCTGTCGTGGCTGTCTGGTACGTAGTCTCTAGCTTCATTGTGCCCCGTCCCGCCGGCCCCCCGTGTCCGTACTCCTCATGCCGCGGAGTATGACCTGGCCGCCTGGGACGCCTGAAAGGAAACCCTGAGAGGAACCTGGGAACTAGCCGGCGGCCCGCAGGTGGCCGCGGCACCGCCCGCTAGGGCCGCTGGTCCATGCTGCCCGCGAGTGACCCGTAGGTGCCCAGCACGACATCCCAGAACTTGTCGGCGTCGATATCGGTCGCCACGAGCGCGTTCGGGCTGCCCGTCGCCTCGAAGTCGGTCACGGTCATCCCGGAGGTCCACGTTCCCGTGGTCTCCACCCGCACCAGCGCCGGCGTGTAGGTGAAGACCGACGGCTCGATGACGGACACGACCGCGCAGACGTCGTGCACCGGCGGTTCCCCGGTGCTGTCGTTCGAGTCCGCGTACTGCGCCAGCGCCGGCAGCATCAGCTCCGACCCCAGCTTCCCGAACGACCGCATCCGCTCCTGCACCGCCGCCGTCGCCCGCGCCCGCAGCGTGACGTCCAGGCCGATCATCCGCACCGTCCAGCCCGCGGAGAATACGATGGCCGCCGCCTCGGGGTCGGCCCAGATGTTGTATTCGGCGGCGGGGTTCACGTTGCCGCGCCCGGCCGAGCCGCCCATGATCACGAAGTCCCGCACCCACTCGGGCAGCCGCGGCTCGCGGCGCACCGCCAGCGCGATGTTGGTCAGCGGCCCCGTCGCGACCAGCGTGATCTCACCGGGCGCGGCGGCGATCTCGGCGATGATGAAGTCGATCGCGTGCCCGTCGCGCGGCCCGTGCGGCGGCGCGGGGAGGACAGCGCCGCCAAGGCCCGACTCGCCGTGGACG
>NZ_JBARCR010001053.1:0-10120 GCF_049794275.1 Trebonia sp. | reverse complement strand
GGCGCGCGGCGTCCACGGCGGCGCGCACGTCCTTGACGCCCGCGGTCACCGCGGAGAGCTCAGTGAACCTCCGGCTGGTGACCTGGCTGACGACGTAGGCCAGGGTGGTCTTGCCGGTGCCCGGCGGCCCCCACAGCAGCAGCGACATCGGGGCATCGTTGTCGATGAGCTTGCGGAACGGCGTGCCCGGCGCGGTGAGGTGCCGCTGGCCGACCACCTCGTCCAGCGTCCGCGGCCGCATCCGCACGGCGAGCGGCGCGGCCTTCTGGGCCGCCCGCTCCTCCGCCTCATCGAACAAACTCTCCATGCCGTCGAGCCTACTGCCCGTGACAACCAGTAAGCGCCGGCCATGATCGTGGGGAGTTTTCCGCGATATCCGCTGAGAACTCCCCACGATCATGAGTCCGGAGGGGCGGGGGCGGAGTTTAACAGAGCGGGGGGCGCCGGGGAATTCGTTGTCCACAGGACGGGTGCAAAACGGGCACGTTTTCCACAGATTTTGATTGGCTATTCGAACTGATCCGGCCGCCCGTCAGGGTAGGGGCATGGGTTCCGAGCACAGTGGTGTCATCACACGGGCGCAGGTCGCCCGTTCCCGGCTGGGTGCCGCCAGAGCGGACAACCGGCTTCGCTATGGGCGATGGCAGCGCCTCCAGCGCGGGGTGTACTCACCCTTCACTGGCGAGCCATCCCGCGAAGCGCGAATCTGGGCAGCATTGCTGCGCGCTGGCCCCGGCGCCACGTTGAGCCACTGGACCGCGGCGGAAAGACACGGCCTCACCGACCGGTTGAGCCCAAAAATCCACATCACGGTGCCTGCGGACCGCAATCCGGTCAAATCAGGCGAGATTCCGGGTGTGGTGATCCACCGGTCAAACTCAATCCTGCGCACCCGCCACCCGGCCATGTCACCGCCGTGCACCCGAGTCGAAGAGACCGTCCTCGATCTGATCCAGGCTGCGGCGACTTTCGAAGAGGCTTATGCCTGGATTTGTGACGCGATAGGCCGGAGGCGAACGACGGCTGCCCGGATTCGCATAGCCCTTGACGCCCGGCCGAAGTTCCGCTGGCGCCGTGACATAGAACTCGCGCTTGGCAATGCAGGCGAGGGTGCGCTGTCCCACCTTGAATTGCGTTATGTCCAAGGTGTGGAGCGGCCGCACGGCTTGCCCGCCGCGAGACGCCAGGCTCGCATCAGCAGCCGAGGGGCTAGTCGTTATTTGGACAATCTCTATGAGGACTATCGGATTTGTGTTGAGATCGACGGGACAGCAGCTCACCCGGCCGCTGAGCAATGGCGGGATAAGAGACGTGACCGTTCGGTTCTCGTCGACAACCACATCGTGACCATCCGCATCGGATTTCTCGACCTCCGCGACCAGGAACGCCGCTGAGCCACGGCGGCCGACGTGGCACAGCTCCTCAGCCATCGCGGCCCCGCCGTGGGCCACCCATGCACCCACCAGGGGTGTTCAGTCAGCCGTACCCGTTCATGATCATGGGGAGTTGTCCGCGCTATTCGCCGAGAACTCCCCACGATCATGAGTGGAGCGCGTGGTTAGCGGCCCCGGAGGGGCGGGGGTTAGGGCTCTGGGGTGGGCGGCGGGGGGGCCGGGGCGGGGGTGGCGGGCTTGGCGTCGATGCCGGCCTCCTTGCGCTGCGCCGCGGTGATCGGGGTGGGCGCGCCGGTCAGCGGGTCGGACCCGGAGGCCGTCTTCGGGAAGGCGATCACGTCGCGGATCGTCTCCGCGCCCGCGAGCAGCATGATCACCCGGTCCCAGCCGAAGGCGATGCCGCCGTGTGGGGGCGGCCCGAACCTGAACGCATCGAGCAGGAAGCCGAACTGCGCCTTCGCCTCCTGCGCGGACAGCCCGATCACGTCGAAGACCGCCTGCTGCATGGCGGACCGGTGGATACGGATCGACCCGCCGCCGATCTCGTAGCCGTTGCACACGATGTCGTAGGCGTCGGCCAGCGCCTCACCGGGGTACGACGCGAACTTGTCCGCCCATTCGGGCAGCGGCGCGGTGAACGGGTGGTGCACCGAGGTCCAGCCGCCCTCGCCGTCCTCCTCGAACATCGGCGCATCGACCACCCACAGGAACGACCACGCCGACTCGTCGATCAGCCCGCAGCGGCGGCCGATCTCCAGGCGGGCCGCGCCAAGCAGTTCCTGGGATGCCCGGGCAGCGCCCGCCGCGAAGAACACCGCGTCTCCCGGCGAAGCCTGAACTGCCGCGCGGAGCCCCGTACGTTCCGAATCGGAAAGGTTTTTCGCCACCGGACCTGAGATCTCGCCGTCAGGCCCGATCAGCGCGTACGCCAGCCCGCGCGCGCCACGCGACTTGGCCCAGTCCTGCCAGGCGTCGAGCTCCCGCCGGGTCTGGGACGCCCCGCCTGGCATCACGACCGCGCCGACATGCGGCGCCTGGAACACCCGGAACTCGGTGCCCGCGAAGTACTTCGTCAGGTCGGTCAGCTCGACCCCGAACCGCAGGTCAGGCTTGTCCGACCCGTACCGCGCCATCGCGTCCGCGTAGGTCATCCGCTGGATCGGCCGCGGCACCTGGTAGCCGGTGACCGTGCCCCACAGCGTCGCCACGATGTCCTCCGCGACCGCGATCACGTCCTCGCGGCTGACGAACGACATCTCCAGGTCGATCTGGGTGAACTCGGGCTGCCGGTCGCTGCGCAGGTCCTCGTCGCGGAAGCAGCGGGCGAGCTGGTAGTACCGCTCGAGGCCGCCGACCATCAGCAGCTGCTTGAACAGCTGCGGGGACTGCGGCAGGGCGTACCAGTGGCCGGGGCGCAGCCGGACGGGGACGAGGAAGTCCCGCGCGCCTTCCGGCGTGGAGCGGGTCAGGTCGGGCGTCTCGACGTTCACGAACCTGTGGTCGCGCATGACGTCGCCGAGCAGGTACGCGGCCTGCGACCTGATGCGCAGCGCGCGCGCCATCTCCGCGCGCCTGATGTCGAGGTAGCGGTACTTGATCCTGACGTCCTCGCTGACCTCGGCGGCGCCCTCGATGGGGAACGGCAGCGGGTCGGCCTCGCTGAGCACCTCGACCGCCGCGGCGACCACCTCGATCGCACCGGTGGGCAGCTCCGGGTTCTCGTTGCCCGGCGGCCGCTGGCGCACCTCCCCGGTCACCTTGACGCAGTATTCGGCCCGCAGCTCGTGCGCGATGGCCTCTTCGCCGCGCCACACGACCTGGACCACGCCACTGGCGTCCCGCAGGTCGATGAACACGACGCCGCCGTGGTCGCGCCGCCGCGCGACCCAGCCGGCGAGAACTACCCGCTCCCCCGCGTGTTCCGCACGCAGGGTGCCGGCCTCGTGCGTCCTAATCACTGCGTCCCTAGCCTCTCTATCAGCCAGTCCGTGGCTTGCGCCGCCGCCACGTCCTGCTGGTCACCAGTTTTGAGATCCTTGATCGAAACGGTCCCGGCGCGTCTCTCCTCCGCGCCGATGAGCACCGCGAAGGCAGCGCCCGACCGGTCCGCCGCGCGCAGCGCGCCCTTCAGCCCGCGGGCGCCGAAGGCCATGTCCGCGTTGACGCCAGCCCGCCGCAGGTTCGTCATCAGGGTCAGCACGTCCGCGTGCGCCTCGGCACCGAGCGGCACGCCGAACACCTGGCAGGCGACCGGGGTTGTTTCCGTGCCGGCCGCGGCGCGTTCGGCCTCCATGGCCAGCACGATCCTGTCGAGGCCGACCGCGAACCCGATGCCGGGCAGCGGCGGCCCGCCGATGTCCTCGCTCAGCCCGTCGTACCGCCCGCCGCCGCCGATGCCCGACTGGGCGCCGAGCAGCGCGTGGTCGAATTCGTACGTCGTGCGCGTGTAGTAGTCGAGGCCGCGGACCAGCCGCGGCGCGTCGGTGAACGGGATGCCGAGGTCGTCGAGCAGGGCGCGGACCGTGTCGTAGTGGGCCTTGCATTCGGCGCACAGGTAGTCGGTCATGACGGGCGCGTTCGCCAGCTGCGCGCGGACATCGGGGCGCTTGTCGTCGAGCACCCGCAGCGGGTTGATCTCGATCCGCTGCCTGGTCTCCTCGTCCAGGTCCAGCGCGCGGAGGAACTTCTGCAGCGCCTCGCGGTAGACGGGGCGGCAGGTCTTGTCCCCGAGCGAGTTCAGCAGCAGCGTGTACTGCCTGAGGCCGAGCGACTGGTAGGCGTCCCACGCGACGGCGATCGTCTCGGCGTCGACCGCGGGGTCCTCGGTGCCGATCGCCTCCAGGTCGAACTGGTAGAACTGCCGGTACCTGCCTGCCTGCGGGCGCTCGTATCTGAAGGCGGGCCCGCTGGTCCACACCTTCACGGGCAGCGCGCCCTTGTGCAGGTTGTGCTCGAGCAGCGAGCGCAGCACGCCGGCGGTGAACTCGGGGCGCAGCGTGATCTCGCGGCCGCCGCGGTCGGCGAAGGAGTACATCTCCTTGCTCACCACGTCGCTCGATTCGCCGACGCCGCGGACGAACAGCGCGGTGTCCTCGAAGACCGCGGTCTCGACGGCGCCGTAGCAGGCGCGGCGGGCGGAGGTGGCGAACGCCTCGCGGGCTTCCTCGAACAGCGCGCTGCGCGGCGGTACGTATTCTGAGACCCCCTTGGGGGCCTGAAAGGCCATGGTGTTACAGCCCCCTTTGGGCTGGCTCGAGTCCGGTCAGGAACGGGTTGGTCCTGCGCTCGGCGCCGACGGTGGTCTGCGGGCCGTGGCCGGGCAGCACGACCGTCTCGTCGGGCAAGGTCAGCGTGCGGGCGAGCGACTTCAGCATCGTGGCGTGGTCGCCGCCGGGCAGGTCGGTGCGGCCGATCGAGCCGGCGAACAGCAGGTCCCCGCTGAACAGCGCGTCCAGGTCGTCCGCGCCGCCGCGGAAGGTCACCGAGCCTGGCGTGTGGCCGGGGACATGGCCTACGGCAAGCTGCACACCCGCCAGCTCCAGCGTCGCGCCGTCGGTGAGCTCGCGCACGTCGTCGGGCTCGGTGAACGTGATGCCGCCGAAGAGCTCCTGGCCCACGTTGAGCGCCAGCCCGCTGGCCGGGTCGGCGAGCAGGCCGCGGTCCGCCGGGTGGATCCAGGCCGGGATGCCCTTCGCGCCGCAGACCGGCCCGACCGACCACACGTGGTCGATGTGACCGTGCGTGAGCAGCACAGCGACAGGCTTCAGGCGGTAGCGGGCGAGGAGTTCCTCGATCCCGCGTTCCGCGTCCTGGCCGGGGTCGATGATCACGCACTCTTCGCCGGGCGCCGGCGCCACGATGTAGCAGTTGGCGGCGAAGGCGCCCGCGGGAAAACCGGTGACTAGCACGCAGACAGGCTACCGACTCGATGCGCGGCGCAGCGAACCGATAACAGTGTGGCTAACAACGTCGCTATCAGCGCGGCGAAGTGCAGCGAACCGATAACGACGGTACCGCTCCGCGCTGCCGCCGGGTACGATGCGCGAACGATCGTGCGCTAACGCCGCCAACGCGGACGTTACCGGTGGACAGGAACGCAGGAGGTCAGGGAGCCTTGGCGGGCAGTAGAGAGCGTCAGCGACAGCGCGCGCGCGAACGCCACGAGCGGCAGCGGGAGGAGCGCCGTCAGCGGCAGAGCCAGCTCCGCAAGCGGCTGAGCATCGGGGCCATTGTCGTCCTGGTCCTCGGGCTGGTCGCTGGCCTGTCCCTGGTGTTCGTCGGCGGGTCGACGCCGGCCGCGAAGAGCAAGCCCAAGGCGACCGCGTCGGCGTCGGCTACCAGTTCCGCGGCCGCGGTCGCCGAGCCCGCGCACCACTGCACGTATACGAGCAACGGCAGCGGTAAGCCGAGCCTGCCGACGGCTTCGCCGGATTACAACGCCAGCTATACGGCGGCGATCAACACCAACCTCGGCAAGATCGGCATCAGCCTGCTGAACTCGAAGGCGACGTGCACGGTCAACTCGTTCGCCCACCTGGCCGAGACGAATTTCTTCAACAACACCCAGTGCTGGCGGGTGTCCAACAGCAGTGGCCTTTACCTGCTCCAGTGCGGCGACCCGAACGCCACCGCGAAGTCGAAACTGTCCTGCTCGTCCAGCACGCTTGGGTCCGGCGGGCCCGGGTACCAATTCGCCGACGAAAACCTGACCGGGGCGACATATCCCGCGGGGACGGTCGCTATGGCCAATGGTGGCGCGAACACAAACGGCAGCCAGTTCTTCCTTGTGTTCAAGAGCACAACCCTGCCCGCTAGCTACACGCCCTTCGGGAAAATTACCTCAGGTCTGGATATTCTCCAGAATGTGGCTAAAGCTGGTACTTCCTGCACCATTCAGGCCGGCGGGGGCGTACCCAAGAAGAAGGTCATCATCAACAGCGTGACGGTCAAGAAGAGCTAAGTAACACATGGCGCTCTTAGGAACGGGCGCACACAAGAACCACAGGAGGTTCGCCGTGACCACCGCCAACGATCCGTGGGGCCGGGTAGACGACGACGGGACGGTCTACGTGCGTACGGCCGATGGCGAGCGGGTGATCGGCTCGTGGGCGGCAGGGAGCCCCGAGGAGGCGCTCGCGTTCTTCCGGCGGAAGTACCAGTCGCTCGAAACCGAGGTCGCGCTCATCGAGCAGCGGATGGCCGCCACCGAGATCGCGCCCGCGCAGGCCCAGGCGACCGTGCAGCGACTGCTGATCACCGTGGCGGACGCCAACTGCATCGGTGACCTGGACAGCCTGCGGGTGCGCCTCGAGGGGCTGACGACCGCGGTGGATCAGCGCCGCGAGGAAGTCAAGGCGGCCCGCGAGCACCAGCGCCAGGAAGCGCGGGATATCAAGGAGCGGATCGTCGCCGAGGCCGAGCAGATCGCCGTCGAGGCGACGCACTGGAAGGCGAGCGGCGAGCGGATGGCCGAGCTGCTCGAGGAGTGGAAGGCAGCGCCGCACGCCGACCGGGCGGTCGAGGCCGTGCTGTGGAAGCGGCTGTCCGCCGCGCGCAACGCCTTCACCAAGCGGCGCAAGTCCTACTTCGCGTCCCTGGAAGCCGAGCGGGAGTCGGTCAGGATCCGCAAGGAGAAGCTGGTCGAAGAGGCCGAGGCCCTCCAGGACTCCACCGACTGGGGCCCCACCACGTCGGCCTACCGCGACCTGATGCGGCAGTGGAAGGAGGCCGGCCGGGCCGGCCGCGATGCGGAGGCGGAGCTGTGGAAGCGGTTCCGCGACTCCCAGGACAAGTTCTTCGCCGCCCGCACCGAGGTGTTCGCGGCCAAGGAAACCGAGCTCCGCTCGCACGCCACGGTCAAGGAGCAGCTCCTCGCCGAGGCCCAGGCCCTGCTGCCGGTCACCGACCTGCGCACGGCCCGCACGACGCTGCGCTCGATCCAGGAACGCTGGGAGCAAGCCGGCTCGGTCCCCCGCGACTCCCGCGAGCAGCTCGAATCCGGCCTGCGCCGCGTGGAGGAGGCGGTCCGCCGCGCGGAAGACAACCAGTGGCGCAAGTCCAACCCCGAGGCGCTAGCCCGCGCCGAAGGCACGGTCAACCAGCTCCGCGCGGCGATCACGTCCCTGGAAGCCCAGCTGGCCCGCGCCCGCGAGCGCGGTGACCAGTCCGCCATCAGCAACGCAGAAGAAGCCCTCGAGGCCCGCCGCTCCTGGCTAGAAGAAGCCGAGCACACATTGGCGGAGTTCAGCAGCTAGGCCCGGGTTGGCGGTCGATGGCCCATCGACCCCACTCTTGGGCGGTCAATGGCCCATCGACCCCCTTCGGGCGCTGCGCGGGAGGCGTTCGCCGAGCCTGGGGAATGTGTTACGCGGTAGCTGAGGGAAGCGTGGGGCGCCGCTGCCGTGTACGGGCTAGTTCTGCATGCGGTAGACGTCGTAGACGCCGTCGACGCCGCGGACTGCGCGCAAGACGTCGCCCAGGTGCTTCGGGTCGCCCATTTCGAAGCTGAAGCGGCTGATCGCTACCCGGTCCCTGGTGGTGGTCACCGACGCGGACAGGATGTTCACGTGCTGGTCGGACAGTACCCGCGTGACGTCAGAGAGCAGCCGGGTGCGGTCCAGCGCCTCTACCTGGATGGCGACCAGGAATACCGAGGCTTCTGACGGCGCCCAGTGCACCGTGACCATGCGCTCGCGCTGGGTCTGGGTGAGATGCGCCAGGTTCCCGCAGTCCACACGGTGCACGGAGACCCCGTGGCCGTGCGTGACGAAGCCCTGGATCTCGTCGCCGGGCACCGGTGTGCAGCACTTGGACAGCCGCACCCACACATCGGTCGCGCCCTCGACCTCGACGCCCGAGTCGGTCGCCGTATGTGTCGGCTGGCGGAACACCTGCGGGATCGGTGTCGCCTCGGCCAGGTCGTCCTGCTCGCCGGCGCCGCCGACCGCGCGGACCAGCTTGGCGACGACGGACTGGGCGCTGATCCGGCCTTCGCCGACCGCGGCGTAGAGCCCGGACAGGTCGTTGTAGTGCAGGTCCCTGGCGATCTCGCGCAGCATGTCCGCGCTCGTCAGCCGCTGCAGCGGCAGGGTCTGCTTGCGCATCACCTTGGCGATCTGGTCCTTGCCGGCCTCGACGGCCGCTTCCCTTCGCTCCTTGGAGAACCACTGCCGGATCTTGTTCCTGGCCCTGGCGCTCGTGACGAAGTTGAGCCAGTCCCTGTTCGGGCCGGCTTCCTGCGCCTTGGAGGTGAAGATCTCCACGGTGTCGCCGTTTTCCAGGGTGGACTCCAGGGCCACCAGGCGGCCGTTCACCCGGGCCCCGATCGTGCGGTGCCCGATCTCGGTGTGGATCGCGTACGCGAAGTCGACAGGGGTGGCGTCCTGCGGGAGCGCGATCACCTCGCCGCGCGGGGTGAACACGTAGACTTCGGCGCCGGCGAGGGCGAAGCGCAGCGAGTCGAGGAACTCCGCCGGGTCCTCGGTCTCCCGCTGCCAGTCCACCAGCTGGCGCAGCCAGTCCATCTCGGTGGCGTCGGCTTTCCCCGACCCGTTCTTGGCGTCGCGCGTCACGGCCGGGCCGTAGGCGACCATGTCTTCCTTGTACTTCCAGTGCGCGGCGACGCCGTACTCGGCGCGCTTGTGCATGCCCCAGGTGCGGATCTGCAGCTCGACCGGCTTGCCGCCGGGGCCGATGACCGTCGTGTGCAGCGACTGGTACATGTTGAACTTCGGCATCGCGATGTAGTCCTTGAACCGGCCGGGGACCGGGTTCCACCGCGCGTGGATCGTGCCGAGCGCCGCGTAGCAGTCCCGCACCGAGTCGACGAGGACCCTGATGCCGACCAGGTCGTAGATGTCGTCGAAGCCGACGTTGCGGGCGATCATCTTCTGGTAGACCGAGTAGTAGTGCTTCGGGCGGCCGGTCACGCTGCCCTTGATCTTCGCCTCGCGCAGGTCACCCTGCAGGTCGGCGATGACCTCCTGGAGGAACACGTCGCGGCGCGGGGCGCGCTGCGCGACCAGCCGCGCGATCTCGTCGTACCGCTTGGGGTACATCGTCGCGAACGCGAGGTCCTCGAGTTCCCACTTGACCGTGTTCATGCCGAGCCGGTGCGCGAGCGGGGCGAAGATCTCGAGCGTCTCGCGGGACTTGCGCTCCTGCTTCTCCCGCGAGAGGTAGCGCAGCGTCCGCATGTTATGCAGCCGGTCGGCGAGCTTGATCACGAGGACCCGGATGTCCCGCGACATCGCGACGACCATCTTGCGGACCGTTTCCGCCTCGGCCGACTCGCCGTACTTGACCTTGTCCAGCTTGGTCACGCCGTCCACCAGCGCGGCCACGTCCTCGCCGAACTCACCGCGCAGCTCGACCAGCGTGTAGGGCGTGTCCTCCACGGTGTCGTGCAGCAGTGCGGCACAGAGCGTGTCGGTGTTCATGCCCAGCTCGGCGAGGATCGTCGCGACCGCCAGCGGATGGGTGATGTACGGGTCGCCGCTCTTGCGCTTCTGGTCACGGTGCCAGTAGGCGGCGACGTCGTAGGCGCGCTCGACCGTCCGCACGTCAGCCTTGGGATGGGTGGCGCGGATGGTCTTCATGAGGGGTTCGAGTACAGGGTTCACACCGGGCCCCCGCTGGGCTCCGAGCCTCGCCAGGCGGCGGCGGACGCCGACTCCTGGCGGGGCCGCCGACGGCTGCGCAGCCGGCGTTCTTTCCTGGCGTTGCGG
>NZ_JBARCR010001052.1:0-9287 GCF_049794275.1 Trebonia sp. | reverse complement strand
CGCCGTGGCCGCGGCGTCGTCAGGGCTGGCGCCCGGCGCCTCGCGGAAGTACAGGTTCGGCACGACCGCGTTGTAGCCGTGCACAGCGAAGTTCCTGGCGATCTCCTTCGTCGGCGGGTCGTAGCCGGGCATGTGGTGGATGACCACCACGCCGCCCGCGGGGCCAGGCCGCATCGGGCGGGCCGCGTAGGCCTCGATCGCGTCGCCTCCGTGGCCGGTGATCGTGACGCTCTCGGCGAGTATGGCGTCGTACATGTGAGATGTCTCCCTTTCGCTGTTACTCGAGGCCGGGCGGGGCGGAGTCGAGGACCGCCCCGATCGCCTTCATCAGGGCGCGCGCCGATTCGGCGCTGAGCTCGACCGCGACCCGCGCCGACGGCCCCTGCGCCGGGGCGAGGAAGTCGATGTTCAGCGTGTGGCCGTAGGGCGCGTGCACCGGGTGGTCGAAGTAAACGCTGCCGTCGGTCACCCGGAACCAGCCGGACCCGCCCTTGGCGCTGCCGCTGATCGCGATCTTCTCGGTCAGGTAGGTACACACTGCTCGCAACTCCTTCCGTCAGGCCGCCAGGTAACGGCCGAACCAGTCCAGGATCTTTCCCCACGCGTCCACCGCGCTCTGCGGGTGGTAGCGCGCGCTGTCTACCTGCATGAACCCGTGGTTGGCGCCGTCGTAGCTGTGGAACTCATAGGTCTTCCCCGCCTCCCGCAGCGCCTGCTCGAGCTCCGCGACGTGCTCAGGCGACGGGAACTTGTCTTCCTTGCCGAACAGCCCGAGCAGCGGGCACGACAGGCTGGGCGTCCTGGTCACGATCGGCTGCCACCCGGCCAGCGGGTGCCCGGCGGGCGGCTCGCCCACCACGAACCCGCCGTAGCAGTCCACCGCCGCGTCGAGCGGCAGGCTGACCGCGGCGAGGAACGACTGCCGCCCGCCCGAGCAGTGCCCGATCACGCCGATCTTGCCGTTGGCGTTCGGCAGCCCCTTCAGGTAGGCGACCGCGCCCTCGACCTCCGCGACGACCCGCTCGTCGGGGACCGGGATGGCGCCCTGCGACCTGGCGGCCGCCATGGCGTCGTCCGGGTCGGCGCCCGGCGCCTCCCGCGAGTACAGGTTGGGCATCACGGCGTTGAAGCCGCCCACGGCGAGGGACCTGGCGAACTCCTTGGTCTGCCGGTCGTAGCCGGGCAGGTGGTGGATGACCACCACGCCGCCCACCGGACCCGGCGTGAGCGGCCTGGCCGAGTACGCCTCGATGGCGTCTCCCTCGTGGCCGGTGATGGTGACGGTCTCCGACAGCACCGCGTCGTACATCGGCAACCCCTTCCGCTAGCAAGCAATTCTTACTGTTGAGGTCCAGCAGAATCATCCCACCCGGCTCGTTAGCGAGGCGAACGAACGGGACAGGTCGGCTGTAGCTAGCTCTACCCCGGGCGGGGGTTGCGCCTCCGCGCAACTGGGTGCTCAGCACTACTGCGATCCAGCGTGCTACTCAGTAGCGTACCCAGCATGATGCCGAGTAGTACCAGGTCATGAGCGTCCGCCACGCGCTGCTCGCGCTGCTGAGCGAAGGCCCCAAGTACGGCCTGCAGCTTCGCGAGGAGTTCGAAACGCGCACCGGCGATGTCTGGCCGCTGAACGGGGGTCAGGTGTACACCACGTTGCAGCGGCTGGAGCGTGACGGGCTCGCGGAGTCTGACGGCACCGGCGAGGAAGGCCCGCGGAAGGGCTTCAGGATCACCGCGGAAGGCGAGCGGGAGCTGGCCAGATGGCTGCGCACGCCGCCGGACCTGAGCTCGCCGCCACGCGACGAACTCGTGATGAAGATCCTGGTTGCGCTGTACGTGCCGAGCGCCGATGTGCACGCGGTCATCCAGGCGCACCGGCGCTACCTGGTCGAGCTGATGCAGCAGTGGACCCGGATCAAGGAATACGACGCCGGGGGCGACTGGACCATGTCGCTGGCGATTGACGCCGAGCTGTTCCGGCTCGATGGGGTCGCCAGGTGGCTGGACGCCGCAGAAGCCCGCGTCAATCGCGCGGCAACCGAGGGTGCGACGACCTGGGCGGACCAGGCGGGCCCCAGAAACCAGACACGAGCGCCGCTGCCACGGCAGTGGCGGGAAATGAGAGTACGGCGATGAGCATGCTGGAGCTGCGCCAGGTGTCCAGGTCCTACGGGCAAGGGGACGCCGAGGTGCACGCCTTGCGCGAGGTGAGCCTGACGGCAGACGAAGGCGAGATGGTCGCGGTGATGGGACCCAGCGGCTCGGGGAAGAGCACGCTGCTGACCATCGCGGGAACGCTGGAGGCGCCGACGTCCGGCGAGGTGCTGATCGCCGGGCAGCCGGTCAGCAGGGCGTCTCGCAACACCAAGGCGCGGCTGCGGCGGCGCGTCATCGGCTACGTATTCCAGGACTTCAACCTGCTGCCAGGGCTGACCGCGGCGGAGAACGTCTCGCTGCCCCTTGAGCTTGACGGCGTGTCCGCCCGCAAGGCGCGCGTTCCCGGCCTGCGCGGGCTCGAACGACTTGGCCTGCGCGAGCGGGCCGCGCACTACCCCGACCAGCTCTCTGGCGGGGAACGGCAGCGGGTGGCGATCGCGCGCGCGATGGTGGGCGAGCGGAGGCTGCTGCTCGCCGACGAGCCCTCGGGCGCACTGGACTCAACGAACGCGCAGGCGGTCATGCGCCTGCTGCTCGACGCGTGCAAGGTGGGCGGGATGACCGCGGTGGTCGTCACCCATGACGCGCAGCTCGCGTCCTGGGCGGACCGCGTGGTGTTCCTGAGGGACGGCCAGGTGACGGACCAGACCGCTGCGGCGCCAGGTCCTGAGTCCCTCTTCACTCAGGAGCGACACCAGTGAGCGCCACGGCGGTAACGGAACGGCCCGCGCACAGAATGCCGAACGGCGGGGTGCCTGCCCGCCGCGCGGTCGTCCGCTGGGCCATCCGGCTGCTGCGCAGCGAATGGCGGCAGCAGCTGCTGATCCTCGCGCTGATCACCGTCGCGGTCGGCGCCACCGTGGTGGCCTCGACGGTGGCGACCAACACGCCGGCCCCGGTCGCCGGGGTGCTCGGCACCGCGCAGGACGCCGCCTCGTTCTCCGGCTCCCCGGCGAGCGTCAACGCCCAGATAAAGAACCTTGAGAACCGCTGGGGCAGGGTCGACGTCATCGAGAACCAGAGCGCCCAGATCCCCGGCACCTTGAACACCTTCGAGCTGCGGGCGCAGGATCCGCACGGGCCGTACGGCGGTCCGCTATTGAGCCTGGTCAGCGGCGCATATCCCGTCACTGCGAGCCAGATCGCCGTGACCAGCGGCGTCGCGAGCTCCTTCAACCTGCGGATCGGCAGCAGCTGGACCGTCAACGGCGTCACCAGGAAAGTAACCGGCATCGTCCAGAACCCGGAAAGCCTGCTCGACGAGTTCGCCCTGGTCATCCCCGGCCAGGTCACAAACCCGGACAACGTGACGGTGCTGTTCGACGCGCCGGGGATGAGCGCGACGAGCCTGTCCACCGGCACCATGAACGTGACGACCGCGCAGACGGTGGCGAACACCAACGAGGTCAACCCTGAGACGATATCGATCGCCGCGGCCGTGCTCGGCATGCTGCTCATCGCGCTCGTCGGCGTCGGCGGGTTCACCGTCCTCGCGCAGCGCAGGCTGAGGGCGATCGGCATGCTCGCCGCTCAGGGCGCGACGCAGCGGCACATCCGCCTGGTCGTCAGGGCCAACGGCGCCGCCACCGGCATCGTGGGCGCCATCGCGGGAGCGGTGCTCGGCTTCCTCGCCTGGCTGGCCTACCGCCCGCAGGCCGAGA
The DNA here is from genome assembly GCF_049794275.1 of Trebonia sp. NCBI lineage: Bacteria > Bacillati > Actinomycetota > Actinomycetes > Streptosporangiales > Treboniaceae > Trebonia > Trebonia sp. The sequence continues at coordinate 5,466 of NZ_JBARCR010001052.1, read as the reverse complement.
ACAGCGCGCACCACGTCATGGGCGTGTTCCAGCTGCCGTGGACCGTCATCGGCATCTCGATGGCCCTGGCCATCATCGCGACCTACTTCGCCGCCTCCCGGCCGGCGAAGACGATCGCGAAAGTCCCGGTGGTGGCCGCGCTGGCCGGCCGCCCGCCCGCGCCGAAGAAGACCAGGCACCTGGCGATCCCGATCGGTATCTGCTTCCTGGTCGGCGCGTTCCTGCTGCTCGGCGCGGCCGGGGCTACCGCTGGGAGCGGCGGAGGCCAGAACAACGGGACGCTGGAACTCGCCCTCGGCTTCATCACGCTCACCGTCGCCATCGTGCTGCTGGCCCCGGCGCTCCTGTCGGTGGTCGCCGCCGCCGGGCGGCGGAGCCCGGTCGCCATCAGGCTGGCGCTGCGCGATCTGGCACGGTACCGGGCCCGGTCCGGACCGGCGCTGGCGGCGATCAGCCTCAGCACGCTGATCGCGGTCATCATCTGCGTGGCAAGCGCCGCCAGGTTCGCCAACGCTCTCGACTACGCCGGCCCGAACCTCTCGTCCAACCAGCTCATCGTCTACGGGCCGGGCAACACCAACGGCCGCTCGTCGGTTCCTGATAACAACCCGACCAATGCCCAGCTAGCGGCCGCGCCGAAGGTCGCGAAGGACATCGCCGCCGAGCTTGGCACGACCAGCGTCATCGCGCTGGAGAACACCAGCGTGAACCTGGTCCACGCCGCGAACGGGCGCTCCTGGTCCGGGCCGATCTACGTGGCGACGCCGCAGCTGCTGAGCGCGTTCGGCATCAAGCAGTCGCAGATCAACCCGGACGCCGACATCCTGACGATGCGTCCAGGGTTGTCGACGATGAGCCTGATGCAGCTTATCTACGGAAACCAGGGCACCGGCGGACAGGGCTTCGGCCCAGGGGGCGGAAACGGGCCCAACGGCCAGAACTCGTGGCCCTGCCCGGCGGGAAGCTGCATCGCTAACCCGCCGATTCAGGAGATCAGCCAGCTCCCGTCCGGCACGTCCGCGCCGAACACGGTGGTCACCGAGCACGCGATCACCACCCTGCACCTGCAGAAGTCGGTCGGGATCGAGGGCTGGCTCATCCAGGTGCCGAACGGCCTCACCGCCACCCAGGTAACGAACGCCCAGCGGACCGCCGCGGCGGCGGGCATGGGCATCGAGACCCGCAACAGCATCCCGTCGCTGGCGCAGATCATCGACGCGGCCACGCTGTTCGGGATCGTGCTCGCGATCGGCATCCTCGGCCTGAGCGTCGGCCTCGTCCGCAGCGAGGCGGCCCGTGACCTGCGCACGCTGTCCGCGACCGGGGCGGGCGGCAGCACGCGCCGCGCGATCACGGCGACGACCGCGGGCGCGCTCGCGTTCACCGGCGCAGTGGTCGGGATCGTCGGCGGGTACCTGGCGGCCATCGGCTTCTTCAGGAGCAATTCGCTCGACGGCCTGTCGTCGCTGACCAGCATCCCCGTGACCAACCTGCTGGTGATCCTGGTGGGCATGCCGCTTGTCGCGACGGTCCTTGGCTGGCTGCTGGCCGGCCGCGACCCAGGGGGCATCGCCCGCCAGCCGCTCGAATAAGGTCGGCGCAGGAAGCCGGCGCGACGGGCAGTGGCAGACTCTTGTTCATGACTTACGTTGCCGCTTCTGACCGGTACGAAGAGAAGATGCCCTACCGTCGCTGCGGGCGCAGCGGCATCCAGCTGCCCGCGGTCTCCCTCGGCCTGTGGCAGAACTTCGGCGACGCCACCCCGATCGACACCCAGCGCGCGATCTTGCGCCGCGCCTTCGACCTGGGGGTCACCCACTTCGATCTCGCGAACAACTACGGACCGCCGTACGGCCACGCCGAGCTCAACTTCGGGCGGCTGATGGCCGAGGACTTCCGGCCGTACCGGGACCAGCTGATCATCTCCACCAAGGCGGGCTACGACATGTGGCCGGGCCCGTACGGCGAATGGGGCTCCCGCAAGTACCTGCTCGCCAGCCTGGAGGCGTCGCTGCGGCGGATGGGCCTGGAGTACGTGGACATCTTCTACAGCCACCGCTCCGACCCGGACACGCCGCTGGAAGAGACGATGGGTGCGCTGGATACCGCGGTCAAGCAGGGGAAAGCTTTGTACGCCGGCATCTCGTCCTATTCTCCGGAACGGACTAGTGACGCTGCCAGGATCCTCCGCTCTCTCGGCACCCCGTTGCTGATCCACCAGCCGTCGTACTCGATGCTGAACCGCTGGATCGAGGGCGGCCTGCTCGACGTCCTTGAGGACGAGGGCGTCGGCTGCATCGCGTTCTCTCCGCTGGCGCAGGGCCTGCTCACCACCAAGTACCTGACCGGCGTGCCCGAGGGTTCGCGGGCCAGCAGGAACGGGTCGCTGTCCCGGGACCAGCTCAGCGACAAGACCATGGCGCACGTCCGGGCGCTCAACGAGATCGCCGCCGCCCGCGGCCAGACCCTCGCCCAGATGGCGATCTCCTGGGTGCTGCGCGATCCGCGGGTCACCTCGGCGCTGGTCGGCGCCAGCAGCGTGCACCAGCTCGAGGAGAACCTGGCCGCGGCCGGCAAGACCACCTTCAGCTCTGCCGAGCTCGCCGCCATCGACAACGACGCCGTCGAGGCCGGCATCAACATCTGGGCCCGCTCCAGCTCGAACTGACCCGTCGGCCGCCCCGGATTTGTGTCACAAAACACGCCCTGACCGTGTCCTATGTGGGACGCCAGAAAATAATCGCTCCGCCGGGAAGAAACTTGAGCGACTGAATGGTTCAGTTAGTCAAGGGATTAAGGGAAGCCTGCCCCTTGACAGACCGACAGTCGGTCTGTTTACTGGAGAGGAACAGACGTGAGCGTCGAAGCACGGGAGTCAGGAGAGGCGCAGGCGAACGGGCCAGCGCTGAACCGGGAGATCCTCGACGCGTTCGGCGTACTCGTCAAGCAGCTCGCCGGGATCGGCCAGTCGATCGCGGTGAGCTTCCGGGTGGCACCCAGTGACCTGCTCGCGCTGGTCAAACTGGACGGGGTGCTGGCCATGAAGGAACTCGCGCAGCGAATGGGGTGCGACGCGTCGTTCGTCACGGCCGTGGCGGACGGGCTCGAACGGGCCGGGCTTGCCAAGCGGGAGCCCAGCCAGCGAGACCGGCGGGTGAAAAACCTGGTGCTGACCCAGGAAGGCATCGCCGCGAAGGAGCGGCTGATGCAGGAACTCGCCGAACGGATGCCCTGGTGTTACGCGCTCGACGACACGGAACGGGAGTGCTTCCTCGGGCTGCTCAAGAAGATGCTGAGCAGCCACGGGCCGAGCGCTGATTCCGCTCCTGAGACGGCGTCTGACAGTAGAGACGCAACCGTACGTTCGGAATAAAAACCACCGAAACCGGGATGAGGGGAACTGTTTTGTCTGCAACCTCACGCCAGACCGGGGGCGCGCTCGCGGAGGCGACGCCGCCGCGACGGCTCGGACTCGCGCTGGCCGTGATCGCGACCGCGCAGCTGATGGTCGTGCTCGACGCGACCATCGTGAATGTGGCGCTGCCGCACATCCAGCACGCGCTGGGCTTCTCAGGAACCAACCTCGAATGGGTGGTCAACGCCTACGCGCTCGCCTTCGGCGGGCTGCTGCTGCTCGGCGGCCGGTCCGGTGACCTGCTCGGGCGGCGGCGCATCTTCATCTTCGGCATCCTGCTGTTCACCGGCGCCTCGCTGGTCGGCGGGTTCGCCACTACCCAGGCCTGGCTGCTCACCGCCCGGGTCTTCCAGGGCGTCGGCGGCGCGTTCGCCGCGCCGACCTCGCTGTCGCTGATCGCGGTCACGTTCCCTGAGGGCAGGCCGCGGAACCGGGCGATGGGCGTGTACGCGGCGATGTCCATCGCCGGCGGCGCCGTCGGCCTGATCGCTGGCGGCCTGCTCGTCGACTACCTCGACTGGCGCTGGGTGCTGTGGGTCAACGTGCCCATCGGCCTGGTCGTCGCGCTGCTCGCGCCGATGGTGCTTGGCGAGTCCGAGCGGCGGCGCGGCGCCTTCGACCTGCCCGGCGCGATCACCGGGTCCCTGGGCCTGGGGGCGCTGGTCTACGGCCTGTCTTCGGCGGCGACCACGTTCAGCAACGGCCAGGCGGTCTCGCACTGGGGCGACACCAAGGTCATCGTGTCGCTCGTGGCGGCCGTGGTGCTGCTGGTGGCGTTCGTCATCATCGAGGCGCGGTCGCGGTCCGCACTGGTGCCGCCGCGGGTGGTGCGGTCCCGGAACCGCAGCGGGGCGTACCTGATCAGCCTGTGCATCGGCACGGCGCTGTTCGGCATGTTCTTCTTCCTGACGCTCTTCGTGCAGAACGTGTGGGGATACAGCCCGCTGAAGTCCGGGATCGCGTACCTGCCGATGGTCGCCACGATCATGCTGGGCTCCGCCCTCGCGTCGCAGCTCGTCGGCAGGATCGGGGCCCGGCCGCTGATCATCACCGGATCAGCGCTGGCGTCCGGCGGGATGTTCTGGCTGTCACGGCTGACCGAGACCAGCTCGTACGGGGGCGGGCTGCTCGGCCCGATGATGGTGACCGCGCTCGGCATGGGGCTCATCTTCGTGCCGATCTCGCTGGTGTCGCTGTCGAAGGTCTCCAACAACGACGCAGGCGTCGCGTCGTCGCTGCTCAACACCGGACAGCAGGTTGGCGGGGCGCTCGGGCTCGCGGTGCTCGGCACGGTGGCGTGGAGCGCGGTGGCGTCGAGCCTGCGGTCGTCCGCCGCGACGGCGGCGCACCTGCCGGCCGCGCACCTGTCCAAGGCCCAGGAGGCCGCGGCGCAACTGGCCACGACCAACCACGCGCTGGCCTACGGGTTCTCGAAGGGGTTCCTGGTGTCGGCGGGGATCATGCTGCTCGGGCTGATCATCGGCCTGGTGCTGGTCCGGGTCAAGCGCGAGGACCTCGAGGGAATCAACCCGATGGCGGCGCCGGTCGACACGGTTCCTGAGTCGGCCGACGCGATCCCGGCGACGGCCGACTGAGCGCCATCGACTGAGCGCCATCGACTGAGCGCCATCGCGGTCGTCCAGGTGGCCGGTTAGGGTTGCTAAGCATCCTTAACCGGCCACTTTTTTGTTTCGCGAAGGGGGTTCCCTGATGGCACGGCTGGCCTATGTCGCACCCGACGGCGATGTGACGGACCGGATCAGGCAGCGGCGCGGCGGCAAGCTGACCGCGCTCGACGGGGTGCTGCTGCACAGCCCGCCGTTCGCCGACGGGTGGAACGGCATGCTCGGCGCGGTGCGCGGCGCGTCGACGCTGCCGGCGGACATCAGGGAGCTGGCGATCCTCCGGGTCGCGTCCCGCAACGGCGCGGACTACGAGTGGGTCGCGCACGAGCCGGTGGCGCGGCAGGCAGGGCTCGGTGACGAGCAGATCGCGGCGATCCGGGTGAGCGGCGGGGGCGGCGGGGCCGCCGCCGGCGGCGGGCTGAGCCC
>NZ_JBARCR010001051.1:0-4627 GCF_049794275.1 Trebonia sp. | reverse complement strand
GTTCCGGCGAGCACCCCCAGCGGAGCCAGCGTGGGTGACTGAGCGAAGGCCCGCTCGGTGTAGTGGGGGTGGAGGCGAACGCGTTCCCACTCGCCGAAGCCGAGCGGCGCGGGCTTCTCCCAGATCGCGTTCGAGACGCCGACGCGGCCAAGATCGTGCGCAAGCGCGGCGCGACGCAGAAGCGTGACTGTTGTGGGTGGCAGGCCCAGACGCCAGGCCGCCGCCTCGGCGAGCTCGGTCACGTTCGTCTCGCCTGACGAGGCGTTCGTGCTCGGCACCGCGCCGTGCTCGCACACGCCGTGCACGTCGATCGTCCGCACGCTGAACCGGGGCGCCAGCTGGCGCGGGCTGCCCGCGCCGGTCGTGCCGCTCGGCCAGCCGGAAAACGGCCCGGCGGCGGCCGTGTGGGGAATCAGGTTCGCCACGCCGTCGCACGGCTTCGTGTTCGGCACCGGGCTGTGGGAGACCACCGACGGCGGCGAGCAGTGGGCCAAGGCTCCTTCGCCCGCGGGGACGATCCTGTCGCTCGACATCATCGACGGCCAGGTCCTGGCGCTGACCGCGCCCTGCTCCTCGCAGAGCGGATGCGGGACCGCGACCCTGATGCGCCGGCCGGTGGGCGGCGGCGCGTGGCAGTCGGTCACCCAGCTGCACGTCAGGGGCTCGGCGGGGGACTTGATCGCCACGCAGGCCCGCGTCGCCGCGGTCCTCGACGGCACCTCCGTCATCGTGACCGCCAACGGCGGCCTCAGCACCCTCGAGCACGCCACGCCGTGCACCACCCAGGGGGTCACGTACGCGACGTTGGTCGCGGTGACCGGCCCTGACTCGCTCGCGCTGTTGTGCTCCGGGGGTGCGGCCATGGGCTCGGTGGACAAGACCATCTACGTCAGCAGCGACCTCGGCCAGCACTGGACGAAGGCCGGCGCGCCGCCGCGGGGCGGCGACCCGATCTCGCTCGCGGGCGCGACGCCGGGCCAGCTGGTGGTGTCGGCGGCCAGCGGTGCGAGCTGGCTGTACTACTCGGGCAACGGCGCCGCGCAGTGGGGCAGCGCGTACGAGGCGGGCGACGGCGGCGAGGGGTTCAACGACCTCGGGTTCACTACGACCAGCGATGGCGTGGTGGTGTACGGGCCGGCCCTGACCGACGGGAACAGCGAAGGCCGGCCGGGCCGCCTGCTGCTCACCAGCAACGGCGGCGCGAGCTGGCAGGCGGTGAGCTTCTAGCCCTGGCCCGCCGCCGGCCCCAGCTAGGCAGGCCAGGCGTCAGCGAGCACCTTGCGGGTGTCGGCGAGCAGTTGCGGCAGCACCCGGGTGCGGCCGACGACCGGCATGAAGTTCGTGTCGCCGCCCCACCGGGGCACCACGTGCTGGTGCAGGTGGGCGGCGATGCCGGCGCCGGCCACCGAGCCGAGGTTCATCCCGATGTTGAAGCCGTGCGGTCCTGACGCCTCCCGCAGCGCCCGGATCGCGCGGATCGTGAAGTCGCCGAACTCGGCGCTCTCCGCCACGGACAGCTCCGCGTAGTCGGCCACGTGCCGGTACGGGCAGACCAGCACGTGACCGCTGTTGTACGGGTACAGGTTGAGGATCGCGTACACCAGCTCGCCGCGGGCGACGATCAGCGCCTCTTCGTCCGTCAGCGTCGGCGCGACGCAGAACGGGCAGCCCTCGTGCGCGCCGGGCCCGGTCGGCTTGCCGGCCCCCTGGATGTAGGCGAGCCGGTGCGGCGTCCACAGCCGCCCGAACGCGTCGGGCACCCCCGCGCCTGGCAGTGCCGGTTCTTCTCCGGCAGGGGAATCTCCGGCAGGGGAATCGGGAGGCGGCGTCGCGGTCATACCTGGACGCGGTCGCGGACGGCCGTCACGATCTCGGCGACCGCCTCGGCGACCGGGACGCCGTTCTTCTGCGACCCGTCCCGGTACCGGAACGACACCGCTTCCGCGGCCACGTCCGCGTCCCCGGCGATCAGCATGTACGGCACCTTCTGCTGTTGCGCGGTCCTGATCTTCTTCTGCATCCGGTCGTCCGAGTCGTCGACGGTGACCCGGATGCCCTGCTCGCGTAGCATGTCGGCCACCTTCTGCAGGTACGGCACGTGCGCGTCCGAGATCGGGATGCCGGTCACCTGCACCGGCGCCAGCCAGGGCGGGAACGCGCCCGCGTAGTGCTCGAGCAGGATGCCGAAGAACCGCTCGATCGACCCGAACAGCGCCCGGTGGATCATGTACGGCCGCTGCCGCGTCCCGTCGGCCGCCTGGTACTCGATCCCGAACCGGCCCGGCTCCTGGAAGTCCACCTGCAGCGTGGACAGCTGCCAGCGCCGCCCGATGGCGTCCTTCACGTGCACGTCGATCTTCGGCGCGTAGAACGCGCCCTCGCCCTCCGCGACCGTGTACGGCAGCCCGGAGGCGTCAAGCGCGTGCTGCAGCGCCTCCTCCGCGGCCACCCACTCCGCGATCGTGCCGACGTACTTGTCCGGCCGGGTCGACAGCTCGGCCTCGAAGTCGGTCAGCCCGAAGTCCCGCAACAGCCCCACCACGAAGTCGAGCAGCGAGGCGAGCTCGCCGGGGAGCTGCTCGGGGGTGCAGAAGATATGCGAGTCGTCCTGGGTGAACCCGCGCGCCCTGGTGAGGCCGTGCACCACGCCCGACTTCTCGAACCGGTACACGGTGCCGAACTCGAACAGCCGCAACGGCAGCTCCCGGTACGACCGCCCCCGCGACCGGTAGATCAGCACGTGCATCGGGCAGTTCATGGGCTTGGCGTAGTACTCGGCACCTTCCAGCTCCATGGGCGGGAACATGCTTTCCTTGTAAAAGCCCAGGTGACCGGAGGTCTCGAACAGCTCGGCCTTGGTCAGGTGCGGGGTGTTGACGAACTCGTAGCCGGCCTCCTCGTGCCGCCGCCGCGAGTAGTCCTCCATCACCCGCCGGATGATGCCGCCCTTGGGATGGAACACCGGCAGCCCGGACCCGATCTCGTTCGGGAAGGAGAACAGGTCGAGCTCCGCTCCCAGCCGCCGGTGGTCGCGCCGCTCCGCCTCGGCGAGCATGGTGAGGTAGTCGTCCTGCGCGGCGCGGGTCTCCCACGCGGTGCCGTAGATCCGCTGCAGCTGGGGGTTCTTCTCGCTGCCCCGCCAGTAGGCGCCGCCGGTGCGCAACAGCTTGAAGGCCGGGATCGCCCTGGTCGACGGCACGTGCGGCCCGCGGCAGAGGTCCTTCCAGAGAACGGCGCCGGTCTTCGGGTCCAGGTTGTCGTAGATGGTCAGCTCGGGGCCGCCCACCTCGACCGACTCCTCGGCGTCGGCCGCGGGCGAGCCCTTGAGCCCGATGAGCTCCAGCTTGTACGGCTCGGACTTGAGCTCGTCGCGCGCCTCGGCGTCGGTCACGACCCGCCGGGAGAACAGCTGGCCCTGTTTGACGATCTCCCGCATCCGCGCCTCGATCGCCTTCAGGTCGTCGGGCAAGAACGGCCTGGACACGTCGAAGTCGTAGTAGAACCCGTTCTCGACCGGCGGGCCGATGCCGAGGCGGGCCTGCGGGAACCGGTCCTGCAGGTCCTGCACCGCCTGCGCCAGTACGTGCGCGGTGGAGTGCCGCAAGATGGCGTGGCCCTCGTCGGAGGAGTTGACGATGGGCTCGACCTCGTCGCCGTCGGCGAGCACGTGCGCGAGGTCGCGCGGCACGCCGTTGACCCGCGCGGCGATGACCCCAGGGCCCCCGTCGAGGGCAGCACCCGCCGTCGTCCCGGCCTCGGTCACAAGCTCGCGGCCGGCGAGGGTGATCCGAAGCTGCTGGCTGGACACGGTGGGGCTCCTTTGACGTCGGGACAGGTCCGTTACCCGATGCTATCGGTGCGCGGAAGTGAAAGCGCGCGAGTATCAAGCCTGCCTGCCCGCGCCGGGAGCCCCGTTCGGCGCTAGGCCGGAAGGTAGGTCAGCACCAGTACGCCGTCCGGCCCGACCGGCTGGCTGCTCGCGAGGGTGAACCGGGTCAGCGGCGCGCCATCGAACAGCCGCTGCCCGCTGCCCAGCACGACAGGGAACACCATCAGCCGGACCTCGTCCACCAGCCCGCGCTCGAGCAGCCCGCGCACCAGGGCGCCGCTGCCCGCGACCAGCAAGATCCCTGGGTGGGACTCCCGCACGCGGGCCACGTCGTCGATGCCGATGACCGTGGAGTTGTTCCACTCCGCCTTCTCCAGCGTGGCGGAGACCACGTACTTCGGCATCGAGTTCATCCGGTCGGCGAAGCCCACGTCGTCGGTCACCGACGGCCACGCCGCGGCGAACCCCTCGTACGTCACCCGGCCGAGCAGCTGCGCCTCGGCGGCCATGTGCTCGTCGAACTTGAACCTGTCCCCGTCCGCGCCGCGGTTGAACCTGAACGTCCACCCGGCGTGCTCGAAGTCCCCCACCGGTCCCGGCGATTCGAACACGCCGTCCAGCGAGAGGAACTCGGTCACCACGATCCTGCCCATGTGCCGCCTCCTCAGCCCGTCACCTGGCTCTGTAGACGCCGCTTCGCCAGGTAAATCATCGAGATCATCCAGAACGGGCCCGTGGTGACTACTGACCAGGATTGGCGTAGACGCGGTCCGGGTGCACGAAGACGGCGGTGCGCCG
>NZ_JBARCR010001050.1:0-2192 GCF_049794275.1 Trebonia sp. | reverse complement strand
CTCCGCCACCATGGCCCGCAGCGCCCTGGTCCCGCGCAGCCGCCGGGCTCTCACCTCTGGAAACCCAGCACTCATAGCCTCTCCTGTCCCAGTTTTAGCGGATACGGCGCCGACCCCCACGGCGGCGCTCGCTCGGGCGGCGCAGCGGCTCGCCTGCTTCGGCGGCCGCGTCGCGTTGCGCGGCGCCGAACTCGGCGAGCGCGTCGACCAGCGCGGTGACCGACGGCTTGGATGACGTCACGTCGACCCGCAGGCCGAAGTCGTTCGCCGTCTTCGCCGTCTGCGGGCCGATCACGCCGATCACGGTCACCGCGTGCGGCTTGCCCGCGATCCCGACCAGGTTCCTGACGGTGGATGACGAGGTGAACAGCACGGCGTCGAACCCGCCGCCCTTGATGGCCTCCCGGATCGGCGCAGGCGGCGGCGCGGCGCGCACCGTGCGGTACGCGGTCACGTCCTCCGCCTCCCAGCCGAGGTCGGTCAGCCTGGCGACGAGGGTCTCCGTAGCGATGTCAGCCCGCGGGAGCAGCACCCGGTTGATCGGGTCGAGCAGGTCGTCGTAGGGCGGCCACGCGTCGGCCAGTCCCTCGGCCGACTGCTGGCCGTCCGGCACCAGGTCAGGCCGGATGCCGAAGTCGAGCAGCGCGGCGGAGGTCTGCTCGCCGACCGCCGCGACCTTGACGCCCGCGAAGGCCCGTGCGTCCAGGCCGTACTCCTCGAGCTTCTCGCGCACCGCCTTGACCGCGTTGGTCGAGGTGAACGCCACCCACTGGTACCTGCCGGTGACCAGGCCCTTGATCGCGCGCTCCATCTGCTGCGGGGTGCGCGGCGGCTCGACCGCGATCGTCGGGACCTCCTCGGGCACCGCCCCGTACTCGCGTAGCCGGTCGGAGACCGAAGAGGCCTGTTCCCTAGTCCGCGGCACCAGCACCCGCCAGCCGAACAGCGGCTTGGTCTCGTACCAAGAGAACCGGCTCTTGGCCGCGGCGGCCTCGCCGATCACCGCGATGGCGCCGCCGCGGGTGGTAGCCACGGTCACGCCCGCCGCCTTGAGGTCGGGCCCGATCCTGCCGAGGGTGGTGACAACGGTCTGCTGGTCGGTGGTCGTGCCGTCCCAGGTGATCGCGAACGGCGTCGCGTCCGGCCAGCCCGCGGCGATCAGCATCTTGCCGAGGTCCTGCGGGGCGGTCTCCGCGCGGAGCACCACGAGCGTGCCAGGGCCGTAGGACACCTGGCTGGCCTCGCTGGCGTGGATGACGCGCAGCTCGCCGGGGGCGTCGCCGGTCAGCGCGATGCCTGCGTAGGCGGGCACGCCGGTGACGGCGGGCACCCCAGGGACGATCTCGAAGCGGGCCTTGGCCTTGGCGCAGGCCTGCACCTCGGCGGCCGCGCCGCTGAGCAGCGGGTCGCCCGGGTACAGCCGGACGGCCAGCAGGCCTGCCCTGGCCGTCTGGAGCAGCGTCCGCACGGTCCCTGCCACGTCCGAGGGCTCGACGACCTGCGCGTCGGGCCTGAGCAGGAGGCGGACCCGGTCCGCGACCTCGGGCTCAGCCACGACCAGGGCCGCGTCGCCGAGCAGGCGGACCGCGCGCGTCGTCAGCAGCCCTTCGTCTCCGGGGCCGGCGCCGACAAACGCCACCCAGCCGTCCATGTCAGTCATGCGCATCATTCCTGTCGGTATTGCCGCCCACCAGGTCCGCCGCGCCGAGCGCGAGCATCCGGGCCGCGAGCTCACGGCCGAGGCGCGCCGCGTCCGTGGCGTCCGCTTCGCCGTGTTCCCGCACGATCATCTTCTCACCGAGCACCACGGCGTCCAGGCGCAGCTGAGTGCCGCTGAGAGCGGCGTACGCGCCGACAGGGGCGCTGCAGCCGGCCTCGAGGGCGGCGAGCAAGCCGCGCTCGGCCGTCACGGCGGCGCGGGACTGCCAGTGATCGATCGTGGCGAGCAGCCCGGTGAGCTCGGCGTCTTCGGCGCGGCACTCCACCGCGAGCGCGCCCTGGCCTGGTGAGGGAACCATGCTGTCCGGCTCGAAGACCTCGCTGACCAGGTCGGTGTGGCCGATTCTGGCCAGCCCGGCGTACGCGAGCACCACCGCGTCGAGCTCGCCGTCGCGGACCTTCGCCAGCCTGGTGCCCGCGTTGCCGCGGATGGGCACGCAGGTGATGTCGCCGCGCAGCACGGCGAGCTGTGC
>NZ_JBARCR010001049.1:0-7321 GCF_049794275.1 Trebonia sp. | reverse complement strand
GCACCGCGGCGCCCGCCTGCCCGGCGACGTCGGCTGTGGCGTCGCACGAGCCGTCGTCGACGACCCCGACCACCTCGACGCCGGGAAGCGCGGCCGCGGCCGTGACGGTCGCGCCGACCAGGTCCGCCTCGTTATACGCCGGAATGACGACGGCCACCTGTGACATAGGCCGATCGTAAATGGCCCGGCCGCGTTGCGGGGTTATTACTGGCCGGGAAGAGTCGCCGGCGAGGGAATGATGGTGAATACCGAGTCGAGGGCGGTGACCTGAAGAATCTTCATGACTGCCGGGCGCGGCGCGGCGAGCTCGAGCTCACCGCCACGCTCCCTGACCTGCCGCAGGCAGGACAGCAGGACGTTCATGCCGGTGGAATCGCAAAACTCCACGCCGGACATGTCCACGACGATCCGCGATGCCGGAGCGGCGTTGGCGATGACTTCGGCCAGCTCGCTTTGTAGCCGCGGAGCGGTATAAAGGTCGATTTCCCCGGTTGCGATCACAATTGCGTGATCTCCGTGAGACCGACTTGAGACATGAAGCTCCACGGCTGGAACCCTACCGCCACTGCCTGCCGGAAAGCTAGCCTCAGGCGGCTCGATCCCGCTCATCCGGCAGACTGGCCGGATCCCGGCCCATCGGGCTTACGCATCCCGTGACGAGGCAGTTACCAAACCAGTCTTGCTGCTATACCGTATCGGCAGTTCGGCCCACACGGTCGTCTCCGGCTCCCCGTCCTCCTCCGCGCCGTCGTCCTCCTGCGCGCGAACCCCCCAGTGCAACGAGAGGCGGGCCACGATGCCTAGCCCGCGCCCGCCGATCGCCCAGTTCGTCGGCTCATTTACCGCCGGCGTCGTCGGGCCACCGCCGTCGCTGACCGCGACCTCCACGCTGTCCTGCAGCAGCTTCCACGAGACTTTGACAACGCACCCCGGAAGGGGACTAGCGTGCCTTAGGGCATTGCTGATAAGTTCACTAATCACTAGCCCGGCGTCACAAGCCGTAGCCTCGTAAACGCCCGCTTCGGTGAGGTCACCAATCAGGCGGCGGCGTGCGACGCCGACGCTAGAGGCTGTAAACGGGAGCAGTAGCGCGCTCGACGTAGCCACCTCCATAGTCACCCCGCCCCGTCCGCGGAATTGAACGAACCCGGCATGAGCGGCATGCCCGTTGAGAACGCCGTGAAACCGTGAACATCATATTTCGCGGGCGTTATCCGGCTATTTGTCCGCACCGTGTTGGCACGAATGGCGCCGTGGACGAGGTAACGTCTGGGTCGTGACGTTCGCTCATCGCGCCGGACTAGCCGGGGGAGACCATGGCTGACCCGACCGTCGTCGTCGACGACCTGCACGTGGTCTACCGCGTGTACGGGGCCGGCGGCAACAAGGGCACCGCCGCCACGTCGCTGATGCGGCTGGTCAGGCGGCAGAAGCGCGCGTCCATCCGCGAGGTGCACGCGATCCGCGGCATCTCCTTCGTGGTCAACCACGGCGACGTGATGGGCGTCATCGGCCGGAACGGCTCCGGGAAGTCCACGTTGCTGCGGGCCATCGCCGGATTGCTGCCCGCCGAGCAGGGCGCCGTCTACACGACCGGCCAGGCCGCGCTGCTCGGCGTGAACGCCGCGCTGCTCGACGACCTCACCGGCGAGCGGAACGTGGTCCTCGGCTGCCTCGCGATGGGCATGCCGCCCGCGGAAGTGAAGACCAGGTACGAGCAGATCGTTGACTTCTCGGGGGTCGGCAGGTTCATCGACCTGCCCATGCGCGCCTACTCGACTGGCATGGCGCAGCGCCTCCGGTTCGCTATCGCATCCGCCAAGAGCCACGAGATCCTGATGATCGACGAGGCGCTCGCTACTGGCGACGCGTCGTTCCGGACCAAGAGTCACAACCGGATCAAGGAATTGCGGGACGAGGCCGGCACCGTGTTCCTGGTCGCGCACAACCTCGGTGAGATCGAGCAGAGCTGCAACCGCGTGATCTGGATGGAGGCGGGCCAGATCATGCGGGATAGCGATGACGTGCCCGGTGTGATCGATGAGTACCTGGCCGCTACCGGGGGCGAACCGCGGCACCGGGAGCAGGCGCGGCTCTGACAGCGGTTGGGCCGCGCGGGGTTTCCCTATGAGGCGGTAGCGCGGCGCAGGCTTAGTCGCATTGCGGTGCCGCCCGCTGGGCGGGACTGCGCCACCACGGTCCCCTCTTGGGCTACCGCCAGGCGGCGGACGATGTAGAGGCCTATGCCTACGCCGCCGAACCTTCTGCGGTCACCGGTCTCGCCCTGGTAGAAGCGCTCGAAGATGCGCTCGTGGTCGCCGGGGTTGATGCCGATGCCCTCGTCCGCAACCTCGACCTCGATAGTGGGGTCGGTGGATCTGGCCCTTACGGTGACCTTGCCGCCTGCCGGGGAGTACTTGACGGCGTTTTCCAGGAGCTGGCCGACGATTATGTCGGTGGCCATTGGATCGCCGTGGGCCGGCGGAAGGCCGGCCGGGATGTCAGCTACTACTTCGTGCTTGTCTGAGAGGGCGTCGAATGAGATGACTGCTGCTCTCAAGAGGGCGGCCAGGTCGAAGGGGCCGTTGTCGACCGGGAGCTGATCGGCGCCCGCCCGGGCGCCGAGGAGAAGCTGCTCGACCAGGCGGCCCAGGGACCCCGCGCGTTCCGCGATCGTCCGGACCGCGGAACGGCGGTCGGCGTCGGATAGCTGGTCCCAGCGGCTGGCCAGCGTGGAGGCGAATCCCTGCACCACCGTGATGGGCGTGCGCAGTTCGTGGCTCGTGGTAGCGAGGAACAGGTCCTTGGCTTCCTCGAGCTCCTTCGCGGCGGTGACGTCACGGAAGTCGACCACGCGCTCGCCGCTACCGCCGAGCGCGGTGCACAGCACGTCGAGCCACCGCCCGCTGGTCAGCTTGTGCGTGCGCCGCTCGCCAGGCTCGGGCAGCGGAAACGGCGGTGGCGCGCCCATCACCTCACTCGCCGGCATGCCAGTGATCCGGTGCGCGGCCGGGTTCCACTGCTTCACGTTCCCCTGCTCGTCAAGCACCGCGATGCCATCCGCGCTGCCGTCGATGACCGCGCGCTCGTGTGCCCGCTGCCGCACGACCTCTTCGAATGCCATCGCGTTGGTCAGCGCTACCCCGGCGTGACCGGCGAGCAGCTCGAGCAGTTCGAGTTCGACGTGGCTGAGGGTGCGCCTGTTGTACAGGGCGTAGAGCGCGCCGTACGGTCGCCCGCCCACGTGGGACAGGCTCAGCGCGATGGTGTGCAGCCCCGGCAGCGCCGACCAGATCAGGTCGTCGAAGCCGCCGGACTCGCCGGTCGCCATCATCACGGTCTTGCCCGACCTGAGGAGTTCGCCGACCAGGCTGTTCGACAGCGACGCGACGCGCCCGCGCAGCCTGGCTGGCAGGCCTGCGGTGGATACCAGCCGCAGCCGGTCCTCCTCGATGAGCACGAACCCGCCGGCGTCCGCGCCGGTCAGCTCTCGCAGGCTGGCCGCGATCCTGTCGAGCACCGACTCCAGGTCGCGCTGCCCGCTCATGTCCGCGACCACATCGCCGAGACGGCGTACCACCCGCGCGCGCTCGGCCATGTAATGCCTGGCCACGTCGTCCTCGCCGGTCTGGTGGCAGATGTTCACCCAGCCGATCACGCCGCCGCTGCTGTTGGTCAGCGCGCTGGTGTCGATGCGCACGTCGAGCACGGAGCCGTCCTTGCGGATCCGCCTGGTGGCGAAGGAGATCTGGCCGCCGCCGCGGACCCGTTCGAGCACCGCGTTGTGCTCGGCGCTGAGCTCTTCCGGAATGGTCGGCGGCTTCAGGCCGATGACCTCGGTGGCGCTCCAGCCGAACATCCGTTCCGCCGCGGGGTTCCACAGCAGCACGGTGCGATCGGTCCCGAAGGCCACGATCGCGTCGGCGGCGCTCTCGATCACCGCGCGCGCTGTCGCGTCCACCCGGTCCCGCGGGTCCGCCAGCCCCGCATGTTCTGCCACCACGTTCTTCATCGTGCCACCTGGAAGGACCCGGGACAGCGAAAGGGCGTTACTTCCCCTTCTTAACGAGGGTGACCGGACAGATCGCCGCCGGGTGCTTCCGCGACGGCCGCAGGGCGCCTATAGTGCTGGCTGTCCGCACGCCCGGACGCGAATAACTCTGGCGCTGCTGGGCATTGCACGCGTATATGTATGTTCCGCTTAACCGGCGGGTAGGTTACTTGCTATAACAAAACTATTGACCCCGTGTGGCCGCTAGGACGCGCATATGGACCAGGCTGAGCCTTCCCCGGAAAAGGGCCTGCCTGAGCAGCGCGGCGCTGATGAGCGCGGCGCTGGGCAGCAAGGCCCGCTTCAGCGGCAGCGCCGGCCAGAACGGCGCCGCCACCGGGAGTCCGTGCGCCCCGATGAGTTCCTGCCCTGCCAGCCGCGTCCGAACAGCCTGGCTCATCCCGTTATCGTCGGCTACGACGGCTCCGCGTCGGCACGCAACGCCCTCGCGTACGCCGCCGGGCTGGCCCGGCGGCTCGACCGGCCGCTGCTCATGGTCTACGTGACGTCTCCCGGCGTCTACTGCGAGCCGCTCACCGGCCAGGTGGTCGGGCTGCCAAGGGATAACGACGCACTGGAGCGCTGGCTGCTCACCGAGCTGGACCAGGTCGCCGACCCGAGCCAGCTCGAGGTGCACGTGCGAACCCGGCGCGGCAGCCCCGCGCGGGAACTGGGCGCGATGGCGGCGGAGTTCAGTGCCGACGCCCTGGTGATCGGCGCGCCCAGGCACTTCTGGCACCACGTCGCCGGCTCGGTCCCCGGCTGGCTAGCCCGGCACGCGAGCTGCCCGGTCATCGTGGTCCCGTAAGGCCTAGGGTCCCTCAGGTGCGGCACAAAATCGTCATCATCGGCTCGGGGTTCGGCGGCATCGGGATGGGCATCGGCCTGCGGAAGGCGGGCTTCGACGACTTCGTGATCCTGGAGAAGGCCACGGAACTCGGCGGGACCTGGCGGGACAACCGGTACCCGGGCTGCGCCTGCGACGTGCCGTCGCCGCTCTACTCGTTCTCATACGAGCTGAACCCGGGCTGGAGCCGGCTGTTCGCGCCGCAGCAGGAGATCTGGGACTACCTGCGCGGGTGCGCCGCCAAGTACGGGATCGAGGAGCACATCAGGTACGGCAGCCGGGTCGAGTCGGTGGCATGGGACGACGCGGACCAGCTGTGGACCGTGCGCACCGCGGACGGCGAGCGATACCGCGGGCACGCAGTGGTATCCGGCGCGGGCGCGCTGCACATCCCGTCGTATCCGGAGATCCCTGGCATCGACTCGTTCGCCGGCGACTCCTTCCACTCCTCGTCCTGGGATCCCGCCGCCAGCCTGGCGGGGAAGCGGGTCGCGGTCATCGGCACTGGTGCCTCCGCCATCCAGTTCGTCCCCGCCGTCGCCAGCGAGGCCGCGCACCTGACCGTGTTCCAGCGCACGCCGCCGTGGATCCACCCGCGGCCGGACGCCGGGATGCCGCCGCGCACGCGTGCGGCGCTGCGCGCCGTGCCAGGTGCCGCGCGTGCGCTGCGGTACCTCGTCTACTGGGGGCTGGAAAGCCGCGCGGTCGGCTTCGCGGTCGACCCCAGGCTGATGGCGCCGCTGGAGGCGATGGCGCGCAAGCATCTTGAACGGCAGGTACCCGATCCGGGGCTGCGAGCGCGGCTGACCCCGGACTACACGATCGGGTGCAAGCGGATCCTGCTGTCCTCTGACTACTATCCGGCGCTGCAGCGGCCGAATGTCGAGCTCGTCACCGACCGCATCACGGCGATCGCCCCGTCCGGTGTCGTGACGGCGGACGGGGCGCTGCACGAGGCCGATGTGCTCGTCTTCGGCACGGGATTCCGTGTCGTCGACGCGGCCGCAGAGCTGAACGTGGCCGGGCGCGATGGCGTCAAGCTCAAGGACGCGTGGGCATCGGGCGTCGAGGCCTTCCGCGGGATCACCGTCCCCGGCTTCCCGAACTTCTTCATGCTCCTGGGCCCGAACACCGGCCTCGGCCATACTTCGGTCGTGTTCATGATCGAGGCCCAGGTTCAGCACGTGCTGAGCTGCCTGCGCGTCTTGTCGAGGGCGAAGGCGAGCACGATCGAGGCCAGGGCGCCCGCGGCACGCAGGTATAACGACGCTTTGCAGCACAGGCTGCGCCGCGCGGTGTGGAGCGCGGGCGGCTGCCGCAGCTGGTACCTCGACGACTCGGGCGTGAACCGCGCTATCTGGCCGGGATTCTCCTTCGAGTACTGGGCCCGTACTCGCCGCGCACGCCGCCGCGACTACGAGCTTGACGGTTAGCCAGCGCCTTACTCTGTTCGCAGGGCGGTGGCGGTCCGGGAGCGGGCCGCCCATGAGGCCGGGGCCAGCGCCCCGGCGATGGCGATGACCAGGCCAGCGAGGCCTAGCAGCACCATCTCCGGTGCCGAGTAAACGGACATCACCGACTGCGGGATGCCGGAGTTCGCCGCGCTGGCCATCGCCGGGAGCACGTTGTGGTGCAGCAGGATGCCGACGGGGACCGCGACGATGCCCGCGACGAGGCCGGTGATGCCGACCGAGCAGACCACCATGCTGAGGGTCTGCCGCGGTGTCATGCCGAGGGCCTTGAAGATGCCGATGTCGTGGGCTTTCTCGCGGATCTGCAGGGCGACGGTGTTCAGCACGCCGAGGCCCGCGATGGCGATGATCAGAAGGGTGAGCATCGTGACCAGGGTGATGATGGCGACCAGCGCCTGGCCGCCGCCTCCGGTGCCGACGAAGTAGCTGTTGCCGAGCGTGTTCTGCAGCGCGACGGAGTAGTCGTCGGCGCTCACCCCGGGCCGCAGCGAGACCGCGAAGCTGGCGGGGCCGGTGACCGTCGGGTCGATCGCGGTGAGCGTGGCCTGGGACATGTAGATGCTCACGTCGTTGCCCGGCTGGAACACCTCTCCCACGATCTTCGCTGTGACCTTGTGGGTCCCGTTGACCAGCGTGTACGTGTCTCCGACCGCGGTTTTCGTGTCGGTAAGGAACAGCGTGTTGACGTCGATCTCGCGAACGCCAGGCGACTGGGCGTACCAGCCACCGGAGATCAGCACGAGGCCCGACCAGGCCGGATCGCCGCCGCCGTAGGCGGTGATTTGCGCGCCGCCGTTGGAGCTGTCCAGGCCGGGCAGCGAGAGGTTGTCGGCCGCCTGCGTCAGGTAGTGCTGCGTGCCAGGGGTCGCGGCGATCGCCGAGCTGATCGTGTCCTGCTGCACCGCGGTCAGCGCGCCGAGGCCGTGGAAGTGGGGGCCGATGGTGATATGC
>NZ_JBARCR010001048.1:0-6009 GCF_049794275.1 Trebonia sp. | reverse complement strand
GCCTCGAGCCGCGCGCGGTCGACGTAGCGGCCGGGCGGCATCCCGACCTCGGCGGCGAAGGCGCGGGCGAACTGGCGCGGGGACAGGCTGGCCAGGCCGGCGAGGGCGTCGACGGAGAGGTCGGCGGCGGGGTGTTCGGCGATCCACTGCTGGACCTCGCGCAGCGGGGCGCGGCCCGCGACCTGGGCGGACAGCTGGGCGCTGAACTGCGACTGGCTGCCCGGGCGGCGCAGGAACACCACCAGGTGACGGGCGAGGGCGAGCGCGACGTCGCGGCCGAGGTCGTCTTCGACGAGCGCCAGCGCCAGGTCGATGCCGGCGGTGACGCCGGCCGAGGTGGCCACGTTGCCGCTCTTGATGAAGATCGGGTCGGGGTCAACCGTGAGGTCCGGGTACCGGGCGGCCAGCTCGGCGCTGTACGCCCAGTGGGTGGTGACGCGCCTGCCGTGCAGCAGCCCCGCCGCGGCGAGCAGGAACGTGCCGGTGCAGACCGACGCGATCCGGTCCGCCTCGCGGGCGTGGCCGGCCAGCCACCGCACCAGGACCGGGTCGGCGTGGCGGGCGCCCTGGCCGCCGGGGACGAGCAGCAGGTCCCAGTTACCGGTGAGCTCGCGCAGGTCAGCGGCGGGGGTGATGGTCAGCCTGCTCGACGTGGTGACCGGGCGGCCGCCAAGGCTCGCGGTCGTGACGTCGTACGCCGCGCCGGCGTTGGCGAATACCTCGAGCGGGCCGGTGACGTCGAGACTCTGCACGCCGTCGAACAAGACGATCAGCACGGTTCGTGGCACGTCTCCCAGTGTGCCGGCGTTCGGTCATGGCAGCAATGACGAATACCCCACCTTTGCTGCCATCGCCCGGGCCGGGTGAAGGCGGTGGATGGGCCATCGACCGCCTTCTTGGGTGGTCGATGGCCCATCGACCACGTTGGTGGGGTTACTGGGCGGGGCCGTCCTTCGCCGCCTCCCGAAGTTCGGCGAAGGCGCTCGCGAGCGCGGGGAGGAGCCAGTGGGCGTTCAGGCCGCTCGGGTTGGGGAGGATCCAGAGTCGAGCCGGGCCCAGCGGTTCGTCTTGCGGGCCGACGACGGCTTTGGGACGCGCGAAGGCGGTGCGGTACGCCGTGACGCCCAGCACCGCGATGAAGCGCGGGCGACGGGCTTCGGCGAGGGCGCGGAGCCGGACGGCGCCGTCGCGGAGTTCGGCGGCGGTGAGCTCGGCGGCCTGCGCGGTGGCGCGCGGCGCGATGTTGGTGATGCCGAGGCCGTAGCGGGTCAATTCGGCCTGTTCGGCCGGGCGCAGCTGGCGGTCGGTGAAGCCGGACAGGTGCAGGGCCGGCCAGAACCGGTTCCCTGGCCTGGCGAAGTGCCACCCGGTCGCCGCCGAGTACAGGCCCGGGTTGATTCCGCAGAACAGCACGTGCAGCGGCTCGCCGAGCGCGGGCAGCACGTCGGGGAGCGTGCGGTCCCGCGCGGCCGTCAGGGCGTCAGGGTCCAGTTTCATGCGTCCAATCCTTGCCGCCGGCCGCTATTTAGGAACGTACTTTGCCGGTATGGCCGCTAGCGTGGGCCATGTCCGAGCAAAGGAGAATGATATGGCGACGACCGCTACCGCAGTGGATGCCGAGCGGGCCGACCTGCTCGCGATGCTGGCCAAGCACCGGCACTTCCTGCGGTTCACCACCCGCGAGCTGACCGACGAGCAGGCCGGGCGGCGCACCACGGCGAGCGAACTGACCCTGGGCGGCCTGATCAAGCACGCGACGCTGGTCGAGCGGAACTGGGTGGACTTCCTCGTGCACGGCCCGGCAGCGATGGCAGGCTCCGGCGCCATGACCGAGGAGGGCTTCGCCGCGTGGCGGCAGCAGTTTCAGCTGCTGCCCGGCGAAACCCTCGCCGGGGCGCTCGCGGACTACGCGTCGGCCGCCTCGGCCACCGACGAGCTCGTGCGGACGCTGCCGGACCTGAACGCCGCGCAGCCGCTGCCGGACCGTCCCTGGTTCCAGCCCGGGGAACGGTGGTCCGCCCGCCGGGTGATCCTGCACGTCATCACGGAGACCGCGCAGCATTCCGGGCACGCCGACATCATCCGCGAGTCGCTTGACGGCGCCAAGTCCATGGGCTGAGGCCCGGCGCCGGGTGGGCTAACCCGCCATTCACGGCCGCCGCCATCCGGCGGACGATCTCGGTGAGGACGGGGCGCGGCGTCGCGAAGTTCAGCCTGACGTGATCGCGGCCGGCCTCGCCGCACGCTGCGCCGTCGGTCAGCAGCACCCTGCCCCTGGCGCGGAAGAACTCGGCTGGGCTCACCTCGATCTGACGGTCGCGGAACAGGTCACGGCAGTCGAGCCAGGCCAGATAGGTGCCCTCCGGCGGCTGGTAACGGCTGTCCGTCAGGTGCTCCGCGAGCAGGCCGGCCAGCAGCTGGCGGCTGCCGTCGAGGTAGCCGACGACGTCGGCGAGCCAGTCGCCGCCGTCGCGGTACGCGGCGGTGCTCGCCCGCACGCCCAGAATGCTCGCGCCGTGCTCGAACATGACCCCGCATTCGGCCCAGGTCGCGGCGTCGGCGTCGTTGGTCAGGATGAGCTGGGCGCATTTGAGGCCCGGCAGGTTCCAGCCCTTGGACGCGGCCGTCCCGGTGACCGAATGGCTCGCCGCCTGCTCGCTGACGGAGGCGTACGGGACATGCGTGCCGCCCGGGTAGATGAGCGGCGCGTGGATCTCGTCCGCGAACACGCGGCCGTCGTTGCGCGCCACGACCTCCGCCACGCCGGCCAGCTCGTCTTTCGTGTAGACCCGGCCGACCGGGTTGCACGGGTTGCACAGGATCAGCAGGTGGCCGCCCTGCCTGAAGGCGGCGTCGAGGCCGGCCAGGTCCAGCGCCGGGCGGCCGCCGGAGGTCGTCATCGGGACCTGGATGATCTCGCGGCCGAGCAGCGGCGGCCAGGTGAGGAACGGCATGTACGCGGGGGTCGGCAAGATCACCGGCGTGCCGGGCCGGGAGAAGACCGTGATCGCCGCCTCCAGGCCCTTGACCACGTCGGGCAGCGGCCGGACCCGGGCCGGGTCCACGGTCCACCCGTGGCTGTCGTGCTGCCAGGCCGCGCACGCCTGCGCCAGCTCCGCCGCCGCGTGATCGCTGAGGTAACCGAAGTCGGCGCGCCCTACCGCGTCGCGCAGGGCCTCGCTGATCGCGGGCGCCGCGCCGAAGTCCATCTCCGCTATGAACGCGCCGATGACGCCCGGCCCGCCGCGGGTCCATTTCAGGCTGCCGCGACGGTACAGCTCCTCGGCGGTGATCCGGTCGGCCGTCTCGGCGAACGTGGGCATGGCACCTGAATCCTGTGTCCGGGGCGGGGGTCGCTAAACAGTAACGCGATACCGTTACCCGGTGACGATCACGAACTGGGCGGGCAACGTGACGTTCACCGCCACCGACGTGCTCCGTCCCCAGTCGGCCGGCGAACTCCAGGCCATCGTGTCCCGCACCCCGAAGCTGCGCGTCCTCGGCGCAGGCCATTCGTTCAACCCGGTCGCCGACTCCCCCGCGATGGTCACCCTGGACGGCATGCCCGCCGAGGTCGAGATCGACTCGGCGCGGGCCACGGCCCGGGTGAGCGCGGGCCTCAGCTACGGGGAACTCGCCCGCGGGCTTGACGCGCGCGGCTTCGCCCTGGCCAACCTCGCGTCGCTGCCGCACATCACCGTGGCGGGCGCCGTCGCCACCGGGACGCACGGCTCCGGCAGCGGGAACGGGGCGCTGGCCACCGCGGTGGCCGGGATCGACATGATCACCGCGGAGGGCGACCCGACCACGATCGGACCCGGCGAGATCAGCGGCGCCGTGGTCGCCCTCGGCACGCTCGGCGTGGTCACCAGCCTGGAGCTGACGCTGGTGCCCGCCTTCGCGGTCCGGCAGTGGGTCTACGAGAACCTGCCCCGCGGCGAACTCGACGCGCGGTTCGCCGAGATCTTCGCCAGCGCCTACAGCGTGAGCGTGTTCACCACCTGGCGCGATCCTGGCAACCTCGACCAGGTCTTCGTGAAGCACCGGGCTGACGATGGCTGGACGGCGCCCGGTCGCTGGCTGGGCGCGCAGCTTGCCGGCGGCCAGCGAAACCCGGTGCCCGGCATGCCGCCCGGCTATACCACCCCGCAGGGCGGCGCCGAAGGCCCGTGGCACGAACGCCTGCCGCACTTCCTCGCCGACTTCACCCCGAGCGCCGGCGACGAGCTACAGACTGAATACCTGGTGCCCCGGGAC
This sequence comes from Trebonia sp., assembly GCF_049794275.1. Taxonomy (NCBI): domain Bacteria; kingdom Bacillati; phylum Actinomycetota; class Actinomycetes; order Streptosporangiales; family Treboniaceae; genus Trebonia; species Trebonia sp. Next base: position 1,752 of record NZ_JBARCR010001048.1, on the reverse strand, counting down.
CAGGCCGTCGCCGCCCTCGCGGCGCTCGACGGCCTCGCGCCCCAGATCGCCGAGCTGCTGCTGGTCTGCGAGCTTCGCACGGTCGCCGCCGACGACTACTGGCTGAGCCCGTGCTACGGCCGGGACACGGCGGCGTTCCACTTCACCTGGCGCAAGGACCCGGCCGCGGTCACCGCGCTGCTGCCGGCCATCGAGGACCGGCTCGCGCCGTTCGATCCCCGCCCGCACTGGGGCAAGGTGTTCACGCTGCCGCCGGATCGGATCGCGGCGAGCTACCCGCGGCTGGCGGCGTTCCGCGGCCTGATGGCCGCCTACGACCCGGCCGGCAAATTCCGGAACGCGTTCATCGACCGCGTCATCGCGTTAGGTCAGCCATCTTCGTATCACTTCTCGCCCCTCTGAAACGATTCAGCCGCCCTGAAAAGGACCGAAACTGATACGAAGATGCGGAAAGACGGAAGCTAAGCCTCCTCGTAGAGCTCGCGCGGCGGGCGCTTGATCTCCATGAAGCGTCCGGGGTCGGCCAGCGGCGTGAAGCCGCAGTCCGCGTACACCTGGTGCGCGTCCGAGGTGGCCAGCATGAACCGGCGCATGCCCGCCATGTCCGGGTGCGCGAGCAGCGTCTCGATCATCCAGTGCGCGAGCCCGCGGCCCCGGTGACCGGGCAGCACGAACACGTCAGCGACCCAGGCGAACGTGGCGCGGTCGGTGACAACGCGGGTGAAACCGACCTGGCTCTCTCCGTGATACAGGCCCAGGTTCAGCGAGTTCGCCACGGAGCGCTTGACGACGTCGCGCGGCACCCCTTCGGCCCAGTAGGACCCGGTGAGGAAGCCGTGCACGACGTCGAGGTCAACCCGCCCCGGATCGTCGTCGATCTCATATTCATCCTTGGTCACCAGCATGACCAGAGCCTACGAGTAGGGTGTGGCCATGGCGTTCGGCGGATGGCCGGCTGAGGCAGTGGAGTTCTACGAGGGCCTCGAGACGGACAACTCAAAGTCGTACTGGACCAGCCACAAGGCGGTCTACGAGGATGCGGTGCTGCGCCCGATGCAGGAGCTCACCGAACTGCTCGCGGCCGAGTTCGGCGAGCCGAAGATCTTCCGCCCGTACCGCGACATCCGGTTCAGCGCGGACAAGACGCCCTACAAGACGCACATCGGCGCGGTGCTCGGCCACACCAGCTACGTGCAGTTCTCCGCCGACGGCCTCGGCGCCGGGGCCGGCATGTGGCACCTGGAACCCGGCCAGCTCACCAGGTACCGGGCGGCGGTCGCCGCCGACGGCACTGGCGCCGATCTCGAGGCGATCATCGCCGAGCTGGAAAAGGCCGGCGTCGAGATCCACGGTCACGAGTCGCTCAAGTCCGCGCCCCGCGGCTACCCGCCGGACCACCCGCGGATCGGCCTGCTCAGGCACAAGGGCCTGACCACGTGGCAGCACTGGGAGCCAGGGCCATGGCTCGAGGAATCATCCGCCGCGGACAAAGTCACAGAATTTTTCCGAACGAGCGCCGCCGTCTGTTCCTGGCTCACCTCCCACGTCGGGAGCTGAGCGGCGCGCATGGTGTCGGTGCGCGCGACCGGACCTGGCGACTGGGAACTGGTGCGCGACGTGCGGCTGGCCGCGCTGCGGGACGCGCCCGACGCGTTCGCGTCGACGTACGAGCGGGAAGCGGCGTACACCGAGGAGCAGTGGCGCGGGTGGTTCAGTGACCGGTTCGCCATGTTCCTCGCGCACCTCGAGGAT